>JANMWV010000028.1:0-3310 GCA_031394165.1 Actinomycetes bacterium | reverse complement strand
TGGTGCGGATCGAGCAGCGTGTCTTCCGGTTTGACGGTGACCTGGGCCTGTAACGGTGCGAGGCTCAGGGTTACGTGATACTCGGTAGGCAGCGTTGAGCGAACCTCGACCAGGCCGGCGAACGTCGCGAACCCGTCGCGTGTCACGGCCACGCGATAGGTCCCAAACGGCAGGCGTTTCGCGATGAGGATGCCGTGCGGGTTCGTCTCGAGGCTCTCTCGAAGCTGATTCGCCTCGCTGACCAGCTCGACACCGCTCTGCAGCGGGAGCCCCGACGCGTCGACGACCGTGAGACGCAATTCGCCCGTGTTGCTCTGGCCAAATTGGGCCAGCATCAGCAGAAGGACTAACCCGCAGCCAGACATGGTGTCACCGATACAGGGGCTCCGCCGCCGTTCACGTCATCGTACGATGCAAAGTGCGCGACCGGCCGCATGCCGCCGTCGTGGCCGTCGATGAGAAAACGGCGATCCAAGCGCGGGATCGCCTCGACCCCGTCCTGCCACTGTCGCCGGGCCGCGCCGAACAGCATGAGTTTTCGTACGACCGGCACGGCACGTTGTCGTTGTTGGCCGCGCTCGACACGCACGCCGCAAGGAGCTCGACGGCCCATGGCGGGACGGGTCCATCGGGTACGTCCACACGCGATCCGGCGCCGTTCAAAATCGGTAGCGCGCGCTCAACTGAATGGTCCGCGCCGGCTTGGCCTTCGTCGGCTGGCCGAACAACGGCGAGGTCTGGACGCCGATGACGTCGCTGAAGTTCGTCGCGTTGAAGACGTTGAACGCATCGAGCGTGAGCTGCACGTTCGCATGCCGGTCCGGGTGCTTACCCGCCGACGGCCGAAGCGGCAGCACCTTGGTGACCCGCAGATCGATCTGCGCCTGACCGGGCCCCTGTCCGGAGTTGCGCGTCACGCCGAGCGGGCGATCGCGAACGACGCCGTCACGGTTCTGGTCGAAACCGGTCGTGATATTGAAGGGGGCGCCACTCTCGACGGTCGCGAGGACGCCCAGTCTGACGCCGGCGCCAGCGGTGAACGTGCCCACCGCGCGCAGACGGTGGCGGCGGTCATGGTCGGCGGGGCCGTGCTCCGCCGCGAGGTTGGCCGAATCCGCCGGCAGGTCGAAGAGGCTGCTGGTGTCGTCGACGGTCTTCGACCACGTGTAATGCACGACGCCCGTGAACCGGCGTGTCACCTGCCCGTTGAAGCCGAGCGTGAGCGCGTCGCTGCGCAGCGCCGCCGTGGTCTCGATCTGCGCAACGTTGAGAAACGCGCCATCGAGCCGTGCGGCGGTCATGTCCAGTGGCGGATTGAGATCGCGCGACCGGAACAGATGCGATCCACGCAGCATTGTGTAGTCGAGGCTCACGCGCGTTTTGCCCCAGAGCTCGCGCTCCACGGCGACGCTGGCCTGCAGCAGTTCGGGCGACCGCAGATCCGGCTGGATCCGCACGACGTTTGGGATCAGTGTTTGCGCGGCAGGGCCGGAGGGATCGGGGTAGGCCGGCGAGACGATGACGAGCTCCCGCAGGCGGTCGCCGTCGAACAGACCGGCCCGCCCAATGGCGCCATCGGAGAGACGGTCGGAAAACGTGCCCGCGCCCGCTCGAAGGACCGTCTGCTGGTTCCCGGGCGCCCACGTGAGAGAGGCGCGGGGGGCCAGATGGACGCCCGGTCCCGGTCGCCCCTGCCAGTCTTCACGCATCCCGACCACCAGGCTCAGATCGTTGCGGACGTGTATCTCGTCCTGAACGAAGCCGAAGGCGGTGCGCTGAGAGAAGTCGATGTTCGGGTCGCCGCGGGCGATCCGGAACAGGATGGGCGTCCCGCGCGCGAACTGATCCAGGCTGGCGAATTCAAACGTGCCGCCGAAATCGGACCCGGCGACCCTATCGACGCGCTTGATCCGCGCCTCGGCGCCGAACCGCACGGTATGCGCGCCCCGGAAGATGGTGCCGACCTCTTGCAGCTGCAGTTCGGTCTGCGAGCTGGACTCGTCCATCTGAGACGGCCCGCCGGTGAACGCCCCATGGACGATCACGGCTGGGGCCGTCGCCCGCCGCCCGTCTCGCTTGTCGTGGCGCTCGACATTGAGGCGCACGTCGTTGATCAGCGTGGCGAGGAGGTCGTGCGAGGCGACCTGCAGCCGGTGCTTGCCTTCGGTGCTGTCGTAGGCCTGGTCGGCGAGGTGCACGCCCCCGACGCCGCGATTGGTCGCCCAGTCCGCCGTCGCGTCGTACCGGCCCATCACCGAGTGGCGGGCGTTGGTCTTGAAATCCACGCGCCCGTACGACGTGAGGTGATCTTTCGGTGCGGACACCGAGTCGTCCAGAAATCCGCTCCCGGTGAGCGTGCGGGCGTGCACGATGGCGCTCTCGTCGTGTCTCAGCCAGCTGCCGTTCACAAAAAAGACCGCCCGCTCGCTGAACAGCGGACCGCCCGCACTCCCGTCGACGAGCTGTTTCGTGTCGGCCGCCTTCGTCTGCGCCAGCGCGTTTCGGGCGTCGAGCGCGGCGGTGCGGCCGGTGAACGAGGCGGTCCCGCGGACCTTGCGCGAGCCGTGCTCGGTGGCGACTTCGACGCGGTCTTTCCCCGGTCGCCGAAACTCCGCGGAGTACGGGTTGCGGTTGACGGTGATGTGTCGAATCGCCGACGCCGACAGGTCGAGCGCGCTCCCTTCGACCCCGTCGATGATCACCGACGGTCCGTCGATCCCGCCGGCCGACGGTGCGAGGAGCGTCGAGACGAGCGCCATCACATCGTTGCCGTCAAGCGGAAGCTGGCCGAGGAAATCGCGGTCGAGCCCCACCGCATCCGCATTTTGATCGGCGCGCGTCGGCGGGCCGGCTCGGCTGCCGACGACCGTCACCTGCTCCTCGAGGCCGCCGACTTGCATCGTGATGGTCACCGGCGGCGGGGCCTCCCGGCCGACGGTCAGTGTCAGATCGGCGTCCTGAAAACCAGCCGCCACCACGCGGAGCACGTAGTCGCCCGCGACCACGTCGTTGACCGCGAAGCGACCGGCGCCATCCGTGTGCGTTTGTTTGGGCGTTCCGGCGGGGATGCCAATCAGCGTGACCGCCGCGCGCACGATCGCCCCGTGGGTCTCGTCGACGACGGTGCCATGGACCTGCCCGCGCGCCTGCGCCTCTGCGGTGCCGGCCCATGCGAGCGTGCCGAAGAGGAGCAGGAGACAGGTGTTCATAAGACTGGCGTACCCCCGCGGAAACCCGTCACATCAGGTGTTGCAGTGCCGCGCTCACGTCGATGTAGGCGACGTTCCACACGTGCTGGCCGTGTTTGTCG
>JANMWV010000005.1:0-1566 GCA_031394165.1 Actinomycetes bacterium | reverse complement strand
ACGCTGCCCAGCCGGCCGCGCGAGCCGCAGAACAGCTTGCCGAGGTCGTAGCCCGCGACGTTCTTCACGACCTTGCCGCCGGAGCTCGAGCGCGTACCGTCGGGGAGCACGACGGTGACGCCGATCACGAGGTCGCGCATCGTCCCGAAGTGGTGACGCAACGGCCCCGAGAGATCGTCGACCAGACACTCGGCAAGGGTCGGATCACCCGGTGGGTCGAGCGAGAGCCGCTGCCCGTGCTCGGCGAGCGCGTCGCGCAACACCGACAGCCGCAAGCCGCCCTCGACGATGCACGTGAGATCGCCCGGTTCGTGCTCGACGATCTCAGAAACGGTCCGCAAGACCGGCCTTCTCGAGTGGATGCGCGCGATACGGCCCGGGCACCTCGCCGCAGAGACGCGGAGTCGGAAAGAGCTTCCCGGGATTCGCAAGCCCGCGCGGATCGAACGCCCGGCGCAGCCGCTGCATCGTCGCGATGTCGACCTCGCTGAACATCAGCGGCATTGCACACGCCTTGTCGGTGCCGACGCCGTGCTCGCCGGTGATCGACCCGCCGGCATCGACGCACGCGACGAGGATCAACTTCGAGAGCTCCTCTGCGCGCGCCGCCTCGCCCTCGACCCTGCCGTCGTACAGCACGAGCGGGTGCAGGTTGCCGTCGCCGGCGTGGAATACGTTGCCGACGCGCAAGCCGTGCTCCTGCGAGAGCGCGTCGATCCGACGCAGCACCTCGGGCAGCTTCGTGCGCGGCACGACGCCGTCCTGCACGTAGTAGTCGGGGCTGATGCGCCCCATCGCGGCAAACGCCGCCTTGCGACCGCGCCACACGGCGGCGCGGTCGGCGGGATCGGAGGCGATGCGGATCTCGCGCGCCTCGTGGTCGCGGCAGATCGACTGCACGCGCTCGAGATCCTCCTCCACCTGATCGACGGGCCCGTCGAGCTCGACGATCAGCACCGCGCCGCAGCCTTCGGGATAGTTCGCGTTCACCGCGACCTCGGCCGCCTCGATCGTCACCGCGTCCATCATCTCGATCGCTGCCGGCAGGATCCCGCCGGCGATCACCGCCGAGACTGCGCCGCCCGCGTCGTCCGTGTTGGCGAAGCCTGCAAGCAGCGTGCGTACCGTCTCCGGCGTACGCAGCACGCGCAGCGTCAGCTTCGTGGCGATGCCGAGCGTGCCCTCCGAGCCGACGAACGCACCGAGCAGGTCCGGCCCGTCGTCCCACACCGAGAGCTCCACGACCTCGCCGTCGGGTAGCACGATCTCCGCGGCGAGCACGTGATTCGACGTGAAGCCGTACTTCAGGCAGTGCGCACCGCCGGAGTTCTCCGCGACGTTGCCGCCGATCGTGCACACCTGCTGCGACGACGGGTCGGGCGCGTAGTAGAAGCCGTCGGCCGCGACGGCGCGCGTCACGTCGAGGTTCGCGACGCCCGGTTCCACGACGACCTGCCCCCGCTCGAGGTCGATCTCGAGGATGCGCGTCAGGCGGGCGAGCGAGATGACGATCCCATCGGCGACCGGCAGCGCACCCCCCGAGAGGCCCGTGCCGGCGCCGCGCGC
>JANMWV010000583.1:0-6913 GCA_031394165.1 Actinomycetes bacterium | reverse complement strand
TCGAGCGTGCGGACGACACCGGAGACCGAGACGACGAGTTGCCGGTAGACGAACGGCGCGGCCGTGAAGTCAGAGCCGTCGGCCGGGATGGCGAGGGACTGCCACGAGCGGTTCGGGTAGGCGTAGCCGTTCAGGGTGTTCGCGTCGACTTCCGCATAGGTGAGGTCCGTCGGCGCGCGGAGCGTGTAGGTGCCGTCCGTGCCGCTGACGACGGTCTCGTTGAAGGACCACGGCGAGCGATTGACGTCGAAGTAGCCGGTCATCGTCGCGCCGGCCTGCGGCGTTCCGCTCTGATCGGTCACGAGGCCGGTCACCACGCGCGGCATCAGCGTGTAGACGAGATGCTGCGTCGATGTCACGGTGGGGCTGACGCTGATCCGGTGACGCTGCGATAGATCTGCGATGTACCCCCGCTCGAGGCGCGTCGTGTAGTAGCCCGCGAGGTCATCGCCCGTCAGCGACCAATTGCCCTCGCCGTCGTTGATGCCGCCGATCCGGAACGTGCCGTCTGCGCCGCTGACGACGCTCTCATACCCGTTGGAGACCCGGACGCCGGCGAGCGGCGCGCCGAGCGAGTCCTGGGTCACGCCGGTGACGTACGTGCTCCACGGCGCGTAGACGAACGCGAGCGTCGTGGTGTCCACCGTGGAGATGTACTGCGACGACGGCGTTCGATACCCCGCGACCGCGTCGACCGAGAACCACCAGTGGTCGAGCGTGACGCCGATGGAGAAGCCGCCGGAGGCGTCGGTCACCGCGTGGGCGCGGAAGCCGGAGTCCGACTGTCCGTGCACGACCACACCCGCCACCGGCGCTCCGCCGGCCGAGAGCGTGCCCGTGACGGTCGTCTGGACAAGCGGCACGCGCTCGTTGAGGTCGGCGACGTTCACGCTCGGGGCAGCCACCGTGAAGGTCGGCTCTGCGGTGGCCGTGTTGCCGGCGACGTCGGTGAGGAGAAGGCTGACGCTGGTCGGCAGCGATGCGTCGAGTCGCGTGATGCGAAGGACGACGGAGCTCGCGCCGGGCGTGAAGGTCGGGGTCGAGACGCTGACGTTGTCGGCAGTCGGCGCCGCGATCGCTGCTATGCCGCTGACGAGATCCTCGACGGTGACGTCGATGTAACGGTTGCCAGAGGCATCGGTTCCAGAAGCAGTGGTGTGCCACGTCGGTGGGCCGCGATCGAGGCTCACGATGAGATTGATCGTCTTGACGTTGCCGGCCTGGTCGGTCGCCGTCCCCTGCACAGGCGTCACGCCGTCGGTCGAGATGGTCTGGTCGGGCGGGCAGCTCACGAGCCGTGAGAGGCCGTCGGCGCACGTGAACGACACGGTCACCGGACTCGTGTTCCAGCCACCGCCGCCGGGCGCCGGCGTCGTGGTCGCCTGGATCGAGGGCGGGGTCGTGTCGATCCGGATGCCGCCGACCGTGATCGTCGTGACGTTGCCCGCCCGGTCGACGACCGTGCCTGTCGAGGACTGGTAGCCCTCGGCCGTGAGGATCTCCGGCGGCGTGCAGGTGTCGACGCCGGAGCCGCCGTCGGAACAGCTGAAGGTGACCGTCACGTTCGTGTTGTTCCAGCCGGCCGCATTCGGCGGCGTGCGAGAGGAGGACACGACCGGCGCCGTCTTGTCGAGCTTGATCGTGGCCGACTGCGACGACGAGAAGCCGTCGATGTTCGTCGCGCTGCACGTGAACGTCGTGCCGGCGGTCTCGTCTACAACCGTCGCCGAATCGCAGCCGGTGAGCGAGCCGACGCCGGAGTCGGGATCTTCGACGGCCCAGGTCAGGACGACGCTCGTCTTGTTCCAACCGGAAGCATTCTGCGTCGGCGTCAGGTGCGGGGTGATGACGGGGCCCGTCGTGTCGGGCGACACCGTGCTCGTGACCGTCACCGCGGTGCGCGCGACCGTTTGGTTATCGCTGCGATCGATCGCGATCGCGACGATCGGGCGGCTGCCGGCGGCACCGGAGACATGACGGAAGATCGCGGAGTACGTCTGCCCTCCCTTGGCTACAGCCTGCACGGTCTCATCCGCGCCGATGACGCCGTCGCCGTTCACGTCGAAGGTCACGAGGACCGTGCGGAGCTCGAGATTGTCGGACGCCGTCACGATCACTTCGAAGCCACGGTCGATGCCGACGAGTCGGCCGAGGTCTGGCGCGTCTATATGGAGGCTCGGCGCAGTGATGTCGACCTGGGGCCCGCCGGAGAGCTCCTGCACCTGCAAGAGGTTCAGCGGCTCGTCGTCGGCCGTGTCGCCGAACCCGAAGCCCTTGGAAAGGGAGTTGCCGAGATGGATCGCGTAGTTCTGAAAGTCGAGCTTGAGATTCGACCAGTCGTCGAAGGTCGGGTCGGAGCCGGACGAGTAGCTCTCGACGAAGTCAATTGGATGGCCGCCGGCAAGCTTCGCAGCCGCGAGGGCGGTGACGATTCCGGCGCCGCTGTTTCCAGCAGCCAGCGAGACGCCGACGAGTGCCGACGCGGTGGCCTCCGCGACGACGGCCGCAAGGACGCTCGTCGCCGTTGACGACACGGCGCCCCCGGCGTCGGTGGCGAGATTGACGGTGATCGCCTTGTCGGCGACGCTGACGGAGAGCGCGCGCGATGCCCCACCGGGGTCGACGAACGCGATCGAGATGCCGTTTCCGGGCGGGCCCGGGGTGGCCGCGGTGAAGACGAGATCGTTGTCGTTCCCCGCGAGATTCGTGGTGAGTGTGGCCGGCTTCGGCTTGCACGCGAGCTGCCAGGAGTAACTCATGAGGCTCAGGTACGCATCGCCCTTGTCCGTCTGGAAGTCGTTGCCCCCGTGGCGAAGCCCGAGCGTGTGCCCCAGCTCGTGCGCGACCGTCCGCCATTGCTGGCACGGCGTCCCGAGCAGCCCGAGGGCTGAGGGGCCGGCGCCGCCGAACGAGACTATTTGGTCGTTACCCGGAACCGGCGCTCGGTCGGGGCCGCCGTACCAGAATGCCTCCGCCACGCCGCTCGACGTCCCGATGAGGACGAACGGGCTGCCGTCCGCCGGAACGACCGACCAGCGGCTCGCCATCGCCATGAGCGCCGGAGCGGCGGTGGGGATACCCAGGATCGCCCGTCGCTCTCCCTTCGCGTTCCCGCCCGTGACGAGGACGACGTCATTTTCGTGCCATGCAGGCAGCGCCGGCAGCGTGAACGCCGCGTTGAAGTCCGGAACGCCGTCGCCGGTGACGTCGACGGCGTTGGCGGCGCCGTTGATCGTGCCGGTGAATGGGTTCCCAGCGGCGTCCTTCTTGATGTTCCAGAAGTCGCCGAGGACGACGTAGTGGAAGACGAGCTCGCGGGCGTCCTGGTCGCCCAGGCCGAAGTAGTTCGCCTTGATGCTCTCGAAGTCCCGCGCCTCGAGTCCGGGCACGGAGACCGAGTTCGGCTTGCCGAAGTAGACAAGATCGAGATGCTTCGTCGGATCGCCCGGCTGCCCGATCAGGTCGCCGCCCTGGAGGGGCCCTGTGCCCATGTTGTCCGAGAACGGCAGGCCGTCGAGATCGTTTCCCGGCCCAGCGTCGATATGGAGCTTGATGCCCTTCGGTACCCCGTTTGCGAGCGGCGGTGCTTCGCCAAACATCGCGACGAGGCGCGCACGGACGCCGGGCGCGGGCTCATTGCTGTGGCCGGGATCGATTCCGGCCGGCCGCGGTGCGGTCCAGTCCTCTTCGAGGAAGAGGTCGCGCTTGTTCGGATCGGCGCCCATCGCCTGCAGGTTGAGGTCGATGACTCCGTCGCCGTTGATGTCGAGCCCCTTCGACTCCCAGTGGTCGAGGAGGCCGTCAGCATCGGAATCGAGGTGCGAGCCGCGGAGGATCATCATCCCGAGGTTCGCGCTCGGGCAGGTCGGCGCCGGCTTGGTCGTGCACGTCTGGGCCCAGAAGGCGATCTGGTGGTCGCCGCGCTGCTCGCCGTACGGACGGGCGACGGTCGCGTTCGTGAGGGGATCGGCGGCGCTCACGAACGACCCGCTCTGGTCGATGAGCCAACGGTCGCCGATCTGGTCGCCGGACTGGGCGACCCTGATCGGTCCGCCGGCGTGATAGACGCGGGAGTTCGGCGCGCCGACCTGGTTGTCCGCGTCGACCCTAAGCGTCCAGAGGCCCTTCTGGTCGCTGAAGAACAGCGGCTTGCGCACCGTGGCGCCCGGAAATGCCCAGGTTCGGCTCTGCGACGACGGCGTTGCGACGAAGGAGACGATGAAGTCGTCGCCGGCGCCGACACCGGTCGCGATCCGCCCGTAGGTGATCTTCGGGGCCGGCGGGGTCGTGAAGAGGTCGAACTTGAGGAGCAGATCGCCGGCGATCTGCACGCCGTAGACGCCCTGGCCGGCGCTATTCGGGTGGAACGCGCCGTCCTTGCCGCCCTGGCTCACGAGCGAGCCGGGGATCGAGACGACGTAGGGAGTGGGTGCCGAATAGCCGTGAGGGCCGAAGGCCTCCGTGATGTTCTGGACGAGGTTCCAATGCGCACGCAGGGCGGCCGCGTGCACCTGGGCGTTCAGGTTCGTCATAACCTTGTCGTGCGCCCATTTCGCCTCTGCCTCCGTGATCGTCCCGAGGGCGATCGAGCAGTACACGTCGGGGTTCGCGGCACAGCGGGTCGGGTCGAAGTACTCGGTGATGAACGTCTTCGCAGCCGGCACGACGGGCGCCAGAGCGGCGGCGAGCTGGTCGAACTTCGCCGGCAACTCGGCGAGCAGTCCCCAGAACTCCTCCTGGAAGTTCCAGCACTCGTCGTTGCCGCCCGCGAGGTGGGGCACGATGCAGTTCAGAAGCACGGCCGAGAATTTGAGGTCGTTCGCCCCGACCGACATGAGAAGCGCGTCGACCTCCCGCGTGCCCTTCAACGCGATGAGCTGGTCGAGCTGCGGTGCGAGCGACGGATCGGCGCCCTCGATTCCCCGGTACGGCGTGAGGATGCCGCCGTGGCCGTCGCTGACCTTCACTCCGAAGGTGAACGACGCGTTCGTGCCCGTGATCTCCCACCGGATCCGGTACTTCGACTTGTCGAATTTCGCCGGGATCGTCCAGGGGAGCGGCGCCGTCGTCAGCGTCTGCACGGGATACGACGCGGCCACGTTCCAGAACCCGATCGTGTTCGCGGTGTCGACGAACACCGTCAGGCCCTCACCGGCGGCGAACGTGCCGGCCACAGCCGAGATCGTGAGCTCCACCTCGGCGTTGGCGTCGGCCTCGGGGACGTCGATAGTGCCGGTGTCGCCCGAGGACGTGCGGGCAGCGGACTCGACCGCCGTCGTCGTGATCCCCATGATCCGCCCGCCGGAGCACGCGAGGTGCACGAAGGTCACCGTCGTGTGAGGGTCGAGCGCTTCGAGGTCGGCCGCGGCGATCGCCGGGCCCGCAAGAGCGGAGCGGTGGCAGCGGGCGTCCTCCCACGTCGGCCCGATGCCCAGCGCGTTCAGCGCGGGGCAGTTCGTACCGAGGGCGCATGGGATGTCCGGGTTGCCCTCGCCGGATGCCACCGAGTCGCCGAACGAGACGATCAGCAGGTCGCGGATCCAGATCTCCTGCTCGAACGTGGCGGTCGCACCGTCAGTACCCGTCAGCTTCAGCTTGATCGGGTAGTGGCCGAAATTGGTGAAGTCGTGTCCGGCATGGCAGCTCGATGAGGACGTCGTCGTGCCGTCGAACGTCCACTCGTACGAGGCGATCGGGCTCGAACCGGGCCTGGAGGCGCAGGCGTCGAAGTCGACGTGGCGCTGCGTGTCCTGCACCTGCGCCGCCGTCGTGACGTAGTCGATCAGGTGGTCGCCGTTCTTGTCGACGCCGAAGCGAGGCGGCATCGACCACTCGAAGGTCGGCGTCGGCGCGTCCGCTTTGCCGGTCGCGATCGACTGGTGGATGACGCCGATCTTCTGGTCGAAGTCGTACGAGGAAAACGTGATCGCGGTGCCGGTGTCGTCGTAGCCAAGGTCTGGGTTCGCCTGGCACGGTCCGGCGGCGCCCGCGGGCGGGCACACCTGGGCGCCGGTCAGGCGAACGATCCGCCGCGGGCCGAGACCTTCGGCGACGCTCGCGAACAAGCCCGGGCCGGTGTTCGTGCCGTACGCCGTCGCCTTCGCCGCGTCGGTCAGCTCGCCGTAGAACACGACGACGAAGCCGTCGTCGCTGATGCCTGCGGCGCGACCGATGTCCTGCGTTGCGCCGGACGCGGCCGGAATAGTCGTGAGCGTGAAGCCCATGCTCGCGTCCGCGATCGTCGTGAACGTCGGCGCGGTCAGCGCGTCCTTCTGCTTTGCGCTCTGGCCGAGATTCGGGTCGAAGAGCACGAGCGCCTGCTGCGGACGCGGGATCCCGGCGCCGACGTTCTTCCACTTGACGCCGCACGTCATCGGGCCGACGAGCGGCGGGGTGCAGCTCGCAGAGTCGAAATCGACGAACGTGTCGCCGAGCGCGGGCGCGACCGATGACCAGTTCGGCTGGTTCACGCTCGTGGTGTTGCGCGTCGGAAGCCCGTAGCCCGTCGAGGTCGTATCGTGGTTCGCGCCGACGTCCACGACCTGGTAGACGTTGCCGTTCGCCGAGCCGAGCGGGAGGTTGATCCAGATTGTGTCGCCGACCTCGTATGCCGTCCTGCCCGACCAGTCGCCCGTCCCCGTCCGGATCAGCACGCGCCCCCGGTCGTCGATCATCGGGCGCGACGGACTGACGGTGACCGTCTGATTGAAGGGCAGTGGGGCCGGCGTGGCCGGCTGCGGGAGCGGCGTCGCGAGGAGGTTGGCCGCCCCGTTCAGCGCAAGGAACGCGATGTCGCCGGCGTTGTTGATCGTGGGAAACGCGAAGACGGAGTCGAAGTCGGCCGAGCTGCGGCCAACGCCGGCGACGCCGCCGTTGGCCACCGTGAACATCGTGCCGAATGCGAACGTCGCGC
>JANMWV010000503.1:0-3713 GCA_031394165.1 Actinomycetes bacterium | reverse complement strand
TCCTGCGCGTCGCGCAGCGAGAGCGAACCGTCGCACACCTTCGCGTTGAGGTCGTTCTCGATCCGGTCGACCGCGGAGGCGCGAGGGTAAGGCTCGGGCCAGAGGTTCCGCGGATCGCTCGGATGCCCACCGAGCTCGAGGCTGATCAGGTGATCCTCCTGATACCAGGACGACGGCCCCGTCTCGCCGTACGCGCGCATCTGCCTCGCCTTCAGCGCGTTCGTGTACTCGACCGGCGGGCGGACGGTGCGCGTCCACCCGCGCACGCAGATCGTCGAGCCGATCGACGCCTGCGTCACGTCGGGATTGAGGACCCCCGGCGTGCGCACCGGATCCGCGAGGACCGTGCCGGCGGGCGCGCCGCGGTGCTCCAGACGGAGCACGAGCGCGACGAGCAACAGGGCGACCGCCGCGAAGACGAGCAGCTGTCGGGTCGTCAATCTAGATGGACCGTACGCCGCCCGCGGGCCCGCCCGCAAGACGCTCGTCGAGACCTGTCCGCAGCACGAGCGCGCCGGCAAGCGCCCAGACGCAGTACGCGACCCACGGGTCGCCGATCACGTCGGTCTGCACGGCGAGGACGAGCACCGCCGCGAATGCCGCGGCAAGCCCTGCCGCCCACTGCTCGCCGCGTCCGGCGCGCACGAGGCCGGCGAGCAGCGCCAGCCCCCAGAGCGTCCACAGCACCGAGCCGAGTACGCCGAGCTCGACTCCGAGCTCCGTGTAGTTCGACTCGCCCGCCTTGATCGGCGTGCCGGTCCGTGACGCCGTCTGGCCGACGTTGCCGAGGCCGTAACCCTGCGGATGGTCGATCATCGTGCGCACGCCCTCGCGCAGGCTGATCCAGTGCGAGTGCAGCGACGGCTCGCTCGGGCTTGTCGGCGTGAAGCCCGACCCACCGCCCTGCCCACGCGCGGCGCGCGCGTGCTGGTAGACGAGATCCGCCTTGGTGAACGAGCCGGTGGGCGCGATCTTCGGGAACACGTGCGTCCACGCGAAGGCGACTGCGACGACCAGCACCACGACGCCCAGCGCGAGCGGGCGGCGCCGTACGGCCGCCAGCACGACGAGGCCCGCCGCGAGCGCGAGCAGCGACGCGCGGGAGAACGTCCACAACAGCCCCGCCACCGTCACGACCGTGAGCAGGACGACCACCACCCGCTGGCGTAACGCCGCCACCGCCACGAGCAGCGCGACGACGAACAGGTAGCTGCTCGCGAGCGGGCTGAGGAAGGTCGACACGAGCCGGCGCAGGAACGGCTTGTCGCCGCCGACGTTGTAGATGAAGTTCTCGGGCAGGCCCGCCAACGTGCCGTCCGGCTCACGGCGCAAACCGGTTCCGTGATACGTGTAGCCGAGATGGCGGTGGAAGTAGTCGACGACGCCGTTCGTCCGCCACCAGCCGATCGACACGGCGTACACGTCGGCGAGCCCGAGCGAAGCGACGAGCCCGGCGACGGCGAGCAGCGTCCAGGCGAGCCTCCGCAGGTCGGCGCGGCGCAACACGAGCGACCGTCCCAGGAAGTAGGCACCCACCGGGATCACGTCGTGGCGCAAGGCGAGGGCGACGGTATGCGCGGTCGCGTGGCCGCCGAGCGCCGTCTGCGGGATGACGGCGTAGACCACGGCGAGCAACGCGAACGCGAACGCGAGCCAGTCTCCGATCCAGAGCTCGAACGGCAACCGCCGCTCGCGGATCGCGTCGCGCAGCACCCGCAGGAGCGCGACCGCGAGCAGGATCTCTTTCCACGCGGTGATCGCCGTCAACGTCGAGCCGCGAACGCCTGCGGCGTACAAAGCCGCCATCACCGCGTTGTGCAGCGCGAGCCCGACGAGGAAGATGGAGAGCGCGACGACCGGCCTGCGCCAAACCGCAGCCGCCGCGACGGCGAGGAGCAGCGCGTAGAGGCCGAGCTCGACGACCGTCACGACGGCGAGGGTACAGCGGGCGGAGGCGACAGGCGCCACCGCCCGCTCGAAGCCAGTTCTAGATCGGGCCGGTTCTAGATCGGACCCCAGGGCTCGCTGCCCATGAACATCGCGAGCACGACCAACAGCACCATCAGCAGTGCGAACTTCACGTACGTGGCGTTACGGGACATGTGCTCCTCCTTGGAGCTCGGAGCCCTCCCAACGAGGACTCGGGTTGACGAACGAGAACGAGAACGGCCGGGGTGGCTCAGATCGGGCCCCACGGCTCGCTGCCCATGAACATGGCAAGTACGACCAGCAGCGCCATCAACAGGACGAACTTCACCTGCAGGCTCTTCCACGACATGTGCTCCTCCTTGGAGCTCGCAGTCCCTCGGACGAGGGACTTGGGATCGTGCGACGACCGAAACAGGGTCATTGTCCATTGTCAAGCGAAATTGGTGATTGACGATCAGGTGACAACCGTGTTGAATCAGGTTGGCATGTCACCAGACCTTTCGCCAGCGGCGGGCGAGACGATCGGGCAGCGGCTCAAGAGGCTGCGACTGGACCGAGGTCTGTCGCAGCGTGAGCTCGCGGCCCAAGGTGTCTCGTACGCCTATATCTCTCGTATCGAAGCCGGGACGAGGCAGCCGTCGGTGAAGGCATTGCGGCGCCTCGCGGCGAAGCTCGGGGTCACCGCCGACTATCTGGAGACCGGCTCGCAGCTGGCGCCGGACGAGCAGCGGGAGCTGACCCTCGCGGATCTCGAGCTCGCGCTACGCCTCGGCGCACCCGCGAACGTCGAAGAGCAGCTCAAATCGCTCCTCGACGAGGCCCTGACCGCCGGCGACCGCAGCGCGGCGCTGCGCGCCCGAGTCGCGCTCGCGACGATCGCCATGGAACAGAACGAATGGGCGCGGGCGGCGAAGCTGCTCGAGGCTGCGCTCGAAGGCGAGATCTTCGCGCCGGTCGAGCGCTACGAGATCTATGCGTACCTCGGACGCTCCTATGCGCTGTCGGGCCGGCCGCAGGAAGCGGTCCAGCTCTACGAGCGGTGCATCGAGGGCCTCGGCGATGCGGGCGGCGATCCCGCGCTCGAGGCACGCTACGCAACGCTGCTGAGCTACGCCCTGACCGACATGGGAGAACTCGCGCGTGCAGAAGAGGTCGTAGCCCACGCCCTCGCGCGGCTCGACGAGACGCACGATCCGTACATGCGCGTGCGCCTCTACTGGTCGATGGCGCGACTTGCGGACGCCGAAGGTCGCGCGTTCGTCGCCCTCAGCAACGTGCGCAAGGCGATCGCCCTGCTCCAGGCGACCGACGACACGCTGCACTTGGCACGCGCCCACATCCTCGCGGGCGGCATCACGCTGTCGCGCGGCGACGCCGACGGCGCCGAGGTGCACCTCGACAAGGCCGAGCAGTTGCTGGCGATTCCGGCTTCGACGGTCGACGTCGTCGAGATCACGATTCAGCGGGCGCGCATCGCCTGCCTGCGCGGCCGGGGCGAAGAGACTGTGGGCCTGGCGCGACGCGCACTCGAGCTGAACGCCGACGGGAATCCCGTCGACGAAGGACGTGCGTACCACGTGCTGGGCGACGGTCTCACGCTGACCGGCGAGCATGCCGGAGCCGACGAGTCGTACTGTCGCGCTGTCGACCGCCTCGAGCAGCAGCACCGATGGCGCGACGCGACGACGGCGTGCCGCTCGTGGGCGAAGATGCTCCGCGAGCTCGGACGCGAGGAGCAGGCCCTGGACGTGCTCGAGCGCGGCACCGAGCTCGGCATGCGCACG
>JANMWV010000448.1:0-7677 GCA_031394165.1 Actinomycetes bacterium | reverse complement strand
GGACAGGAGATCGCCGAGGACGACCCGCTCGTGGAGATTGCGACCGACAAGACGACGGTCGAGATCCCCTCGCCGGCTGCGGGCGTCGTCACGCAGATCCTCGTGCAGGAAGGCGACGTCGTGCCGGTGGGGACCGTGCTCGTCGTGATCGGCGGCGACGGGGTGTCATCTCCTGCGGCGCCGCAGCAGCCGGCCGCGCCCGCAACGAAGCGGGCGGTCACGCGCGCCGGCGACGCGAACGTGCGCGCAACGCCGCTCGTCCGCCGGCTCGCGCAGGAGCTCGGGGTCGACCTCTCGACGGTCGCCGGCACCGGGCCTCAGGGCCGGATCACCGAGGCGGACGTGCGGGGCGGCGGCGGCATGGTCGCGCCCGCGACCGACAAGCGAGAGCCGATCCGCGGCATTCGCCGCCAGATGTTCGAGCACCTCACCCGTGCGCACGAGATACCCGCCGTCACGTGGGTCGAGGAGGCCGACTTCACCGGCGTCGACCTGAAGCAACTGTTGCCGCTCGTGCTGAAGGCCGTCCGCTGCGCTGCGCGAGTATCCGGAGCTGAACGCGCGTGTCGAGGGCAGCGATCTCGTGCTGCTCGACCGCTACGACATCGGCGTCGCCGTGCAGACCGACCAGGGGCTCGTCGTGCCCGTCGTGCGCGCGTGCGATTCCCGTTCGGTCGAAGAGATCGATTCCGAGGTGCGCCGGCTCGCCGAGGCGGCGCAGGCCGGCAGGCTCGCGCCCGAGGAGCTGCGGGGCGGCACGTTCACCGTCACGAGCGCGGGCCGCGCGGCCGGTCTGTTCGTGACGCCGTTGATCAACGCTCCCGAGGTGGCGATTCTCGGCATCCATCGCATCGAGGATCGCGCCGTCGTGCGCGACGGCGAGATTGTCGTGCGGAAGATGGGCAACGTCTCGGTGACGTTCGACCATCGGGTGATCGACGGCAAGCGCGCCGCCGACTTCGGTCTCGCGGTGATCGCGCAGCTACAGCGTTAGGAGGGCTACGCAGGCGCGGGCGCGCGCACGTGCGGCGCGAGCATCGACTCGATCTTCGGCGCGGTCGCGCGACCCTCGAGCGTCGCGACGACGCGCTTGCCCTTCACGAGTGCAAGTGCCGGCACTTCGGCGACGCGGAACCGTTCGGCCAGGTCGGGGCGCTCGTCGACGTCGACGCGTTTCACGGTCAGCGTGTCGCGCTCTCTCTGCGCGATGTGCGCAAGCAGGCTCTCCATCCGCCGGGCGGGGCCGGAGCGGCGGGAGGTGAAGAACACGAGCATCGGGCGTCCGTCGGTGGGCACAGTTCTCCGATCGTCGGCAGTGCGGGGCGATCGTTCACCGATTGAACGGCCGAACGGCCGCCGGAGGTACGCGGAAGGTACGCTGGCTGCGATGGGCTCGTGGTACTGGATTGGCCTCTGTGCCGGACTCGGGGCCGGAGCGGGCGTCCTGCTTGCAGGCTTCGCCGGAGCGGCTCGCGCTGCGCTGGTCGCCGCCGGGGTCGTGGCCCTCGCGGCCGGAGCGGGCATCGGCCTCGCCGTCGACGGCTGGCAGCCGGGTGGCTGGGGCGACGTCGTCGCCGGCCTCCTCGGCGGTCTTGCCGGAGCGCTCGGCGCTGCGCAAGTGGTGCGCGGCGCGTTGCGTCGGGGCGGCACGCGCGGCGGCACCGCGGCGCTCGTCGCAGGCGCTGCACTCGTCGTCGCTGCGCTCGCGCTCGTCCCCGCCGTGGGCTACCTCGAGGCGCTCGCGCTGCCGGCGCTCGCCGCGCGATTGCGCAGGCGCGAGCCGGAGCGGTACGCCGGGTTGCGCACGCTCGCGAAAGACTGATGTCCTCTCCGAAGAAGGTCGTGCTGATCGTCGTCGACGGGCTGACGCCTGCCGGCTTCGAGCGCGCGCTGGCCGGCCGCCGCGCCCCCGCGCTCTCGTTCCTCGCCGAGCACGGCACGTATCGGCAGGCAACGTCGGTCTTTCCGTCGCTCACGCCGGTGTGCCTCTCGTCGATTGCCACCGGATCCGGTCCCGGCGGGCACCACATCCCGCACCTCGTCTGGTGGCACAGGACCGAGCGGCGCATCGTCGAGTACGGCTCCTCGTTCGCCGCCGTGCGGGCGGCCGGGGTCGCGCAGTCGCTCACCGACACGATCTACAACCTCAACCAGCAGCACCTCTCGCGGGACGCCGTCACCGTGTACGAGGCACTCGAAGACGCGGGGCTCGTCAGCGCCGCCGTGAACATCACGTGCTACCGCGGCCGCACGCGCCACAACCCGACGCTGCCATGGGTGACGAAACCCGCATACGGCCCGAAGCGGTTCTTCTTCTACAGCCTGTTCGAATCCGATCCGACGGGCGCTCCACTCGCCGTGCGCAATCGCCCGGCCGGGTCGATCGACGCGTACGCGTCGGCGGTCGGGCGTTGGCTCGTGACGCGTGACGGCTTCGACTTCCTCGCGTACTACCTCTCCGACTTCGACTACGCCTCTCACACGCACGGACCGCTCGGGGCCGACGACGTCGCGCTCGTTCGAACCGATGCGGCGATCCAGGCGCTGCTCGACGCTGCCGGCGGCCCCGACGCATTCCTCGATCGCTACGCGGTGATCCTGCACTCCGATCACGGGCAGACGACGGTCGACCGCGCTGCGCAACTCGAGCTCCCGCTCGCACGCTTCTCCGACGACATCGTCGTCACCGCGTCGAACCGCGCGGGGCAGGTGTACCTGCTGCCCGACGCCCGCTTCGACGCGGGCGACCTCGCTCGCGCGCTCGACGGCGAGGTCGCGGTCGAGGCGACCCTTCGCCTCGAAGGCGATGACGCCGTCGCGCGGCGGGAAGGCGAAGAGCTGCGCTTCCGCCCCAGCGAGTCGGGCTGGGAGACGAGCGGCGACGCGTCGATCCTTGACCACCCCGACGCGCTCCACCGGTGCTGGTCGGCTCTCGCGAACCCGAACGCAGGCGAGTTGCTCGTCTCGGCCGCGCCCGGCTGGGAGCTCGTCGACATCGGCGGCCGCCACCACTCCGGCGGCGGCAGTCACGGCTCTCTCGGCGAAGGGGACTCGGTGGTGCCGCTGCTGACGATCGGCCTCGACTCGGCTCCCTCGCGCATCACCGAGGTGACGCCCGCCGTGTTGACGCACTTCGGCGTCGAGTTGCCGAAGTCGATGGACGCAGTGACGCTCGCGCATGCCGTCTGAGCGCAGCGAGATGGTCGAGCGTCAGCTGCGCGCACGCGGCATCGATGACGAGCGCGTGCTCGAGGCGATGGCGGCGGTGCCGCGCGAGCAGTTCGTGCCGCCGGCGCTGCGGGCGCGTGCGTACGACGACGCGGCGTTGCCGATCGGCGCGGGCCAGACGATCTCGCAGCCGTACATGGTTGCGCTGATCTGCAGCGAGCTGCACCTGCGCGGGGGCGAGCGTGTGCTCGACGTCGGCACGGGCTCCGGCTATCAGGCCGCCGTGCTCGCCGAGCTCGGAGCCGACGTGCATTCGATCGAGCGTGTGCCCGAGCTCGCGGAGCGCGCCCGCGAGGCGCTCGCTGCCACCGGCTTCGGCGACCGCGTGCAGGTTCACGTCGGCGACGGCACCCGCGGGCTGCCCGCCGAGGCGCCGTTCGCGGCGATCGCCGTCGCGGCCGCGGCGCCGGAGCTGCCGTGGTCGCTCTACGAGCAGCTGGCCGAAGGAGGGCGGCTCGTCGTCCCGGTCGGCCCGCGCTGGGAGCAGCGCCTGGAGGTGGTCGTCCGCTCGCCCGAGGGCCCCGCAACCCTCCGTACAGTGCCGTGCCGCTTCGTCCCGCTCCTCGGGGCGGAGGGATTCCGGGAAAGCTGAGGTTCCGGGACAACGGGTTTGCGTAGCGTCCGGCCGGGCAGGAACGATGCCGCCATGGGATCGAGCTCCACGCCACTCTTCGCCACGGCGACGCTGCAGCTGCCCGTCAACCTCGGCGGGATCCAGCTCGGCCGCCCGGTCGACCTCCTCCTCGAGACCAATACGTGGCGGGCGCTCGGCTACGTCGTCCGCTGCAGCGACGAGTCCCACCGCTTCCTCCCCCTGGCGGCCTCGCAGACGTTGGACGAGGAGATTCGCGTTGGCTCGGCGCTGCTGCTGCTCGAAGACGTCGGCTTCTACCGGACGCGCGGGACATCGTTCCGGAGCCTGCTCGGCGGTCAGGTGCAGCGCAGTGGACGTCCGGCCGGGCGCCTTCGCGACCTCGTGCTCTCCGGCGGCGAGGTGACCGAGCTCGAGCTCGACCGCGGCGGCCCGAACGGCGTCGCGCGCGTGCCTGCGATCGGTTCGGTCGTCGTGCCCTCGCGGGCCTCGGCCGCCTGATCGCTGGTACCGTCGAGCTCCGATGAGACTCTCGGCCCGCGACCGCGCCGAAGCGGCTCTGCGGGCCCGCCGGAACTGGGAACAGCTGGCGCAGTTCTGCATCGTCGGCGCTGTCGGCTACGTCATCAACCTCGGTGTCTACGCAGCGTTGCTGCACGCCGGGCTGCACTATCTCCTGGCCGCGACGCTCTCGTTCCTCGTCGCCGTCGCGAACAACTACTGGTTGAACCGTCACTGGACGTTCCGCGACCGCAAGGCCGGTATCGCGGCCCAGGGCATGCGCTTCTTCCTCATCTCGGTCGCGTCGCTCGGCGCGAACCTGCTCGTCCTGCACGTGCTCATCACCTTCGGGCTCGGCAAGCTCGTCGGCCAGGCGGTCGCGATCGTGCTCGTGACGCCGCTGAACTTCGTCGGGAACAAGCTCTGGTCGTTCGGCCGTCGGCCCTGATGCTCGACACCGTCGTCGTCTTCGCCGGGGGCGGGAAGCCCAGCGCCCGGGCGCTGGCCGCCGTGCCATCCGGGGCGCCGGTGATCGCGGCCGACCGCGGTGCGGAATACGCGCTCTCGCACGGCCTCCAGGTCGAGGTCGCGGTCGGCGACTTCGACTCGATCACGCCTGCCGGGCTGGAGACGCTCGAGCGTGCGGGTACCCGGATCGAGCGACATCCGTCCGCGAAGGACGCCACCGACCTGGAGCTGGCTCTCGACGCGGCGGTCGCTCTCGCGCCGCGCCGGATTCTGGTGGTAGGCGGCGGTGGCGGACGGCTCGACCATCTACTCGGTGAGCTGTCGCTGCTCGCCTCCGACGCCTACGCAGCCATCGAGGTGGACGCAGTCCTGGGTCGCGCGACGATCAACGTGGTGCGCCGTAAGCGGTCGCTCGCCGGCCGCCCGGGAGAGCTGGTCTCGCTGCTGCCGCTGCACGGCCCGGCCGTGGGGGTACGGACGGAGGGACTCGTCTACCCGCTGCACGGCGAGACGCTCGCTCCCGGCTCGAGCCGCGGCATCTCGAACGTCTTCGCCGAGCCGGAGGCGCGCGTCTCGCTCGAGGGCGGCGTGCTCCTGGCGGTGCGACCGGGGTAGCTCACCCGTGCGTCTTGCAGCGCCGAGGCAGGAAGCGCGTACTGACGACCGAGGCCGCCGCGACGGGCTGCTCGAGCAGCGACCGCGCGTACATCCAGCTGCCGAAGCGCTGCCATTGCTCCACTCGCAGGCAGCCGATCCCGTCGGGGCCGGCGAGCAGAGCGAGCGTCGCGGGAGTCGCACGCGCGAGGAAGGCGGACGGCGACGCAGTGACGTGGCGCAGGATCGCGAGCGCGCGTCTCGGGTCGCGCCGGGCCTGCGCCGTGCCGGCGAGAAAGGCGTGGACGAACCGCCCCACCGTCGACCGGTAGGCCGGGTCGGAGCGAAGCCGCGACGAGCTCGCCACGAGGACGAGCTCGTCGTAGGTCGGCACGCCGGCACGGTTGACCGGAATCACGGTCGGGTGGAGGCCACGCTGCTCGAGCTGGATTCCCTCGACGTTGCGGTACACGCCGAGCACGGCGTCGACCTTGTGCGCGAGCAGCGCAGGCACGAGGTTGTAGCCGACGTTCACGACCTCGACGTCCTTGCGAGCGAGGCCGGCCGATTCGAGCACGGTGTCGAGCGTCGCATAGTCGGAGGGCACTCCCGCGATCCCGACCTTGCGTCCTTTCAGGTCGTGGATCGAGCGAATCTGCGGCTCGATCGCCATGATCGAGTTGAGCGGCCGCGGCACGACGGCGGCGACGGCGACGACGGGGAGCTTCTTCGCGGCGGCGAAGAAGAGCTCCTGCTCGTAGGAGACGGCGAGATCGCTCTTGCCGGCCGCGACGAGCTTGAGGGGTGAGGTCGGGTCGGACGGCGCGCGGATCGACGCGTCGAGCCCCGCTTTCGCGAACAGGCCGGTGTCCCGCGCGAAGTAGAAGCCGACGTGGTCCGGGTTCGGCGTCCAGTCGAGCGTGAGCGTGACCTTCTGCCCGCCGGCTGACGCCGCCGGAACGAGCAGGACCGCGACGGTGAGAGCAGCGAGGACGGTCGTTCGATTACACACGGACGGCCTCCTGGTGCCAGGGGATGACAAGACGTTCGGTCAGCGTGACGAGCCCGTAGAGCGCGAGCGCGAGCGCGGAGAGGATGAGGACGGCGGCGAAGATCCGCGCTGTCGCGAGCGCCGGTTGCGCCTGGAGCATCACGAAGCCGAGCCCGGAGGAGGAGCCGGCCCACTCGCCGAAGACGGCTCCGACCGCCGCGTAGGCGGCAGCGACGCGCGTGCCCGAGAAGGTCGCAGGCAGAGCGCCGGGAAGCTCGACGCGGCGGAAGATCGAGAGCCGACTCCCGTGGAGCGTTCGCATCATCCGCACGAGCTCGACGTCGGCCGAGCGCAGACCGTCGACCGCGTTGACGACGATCGGGAAGAAGCAGACGACCGCGACGACGACGAGCTTCGGCGCGATTCCGTACCCGAGGAGGATCGCGAGCACCGGGGCGAGCACGACGGTGGGCACCGTCTGCGAGAGCACGAGGATCGGCAGGAGCGCCCGGCGGAGGGCGCCCGAAAAATGGAGGAGGACCGCGAGCGCGACTGCGAGCACGACGGCGAGCAGGAAGCCGAGAATCATCTCGCGCACCGTCACGAGCGTCGCGCGTGCGAGCAGCCCCGCATCGGAGCCGAGCGCAGAGGCGATCGCGGAAGGCGCCGGGAACAGGTAGTCCGGCACGTGGTCGGCTCGAACGACGAGCTCCCAGGCGCCGACGGCCGCAGTGAGCAGCAGGAGCGGCGGCCAGAGACGCCTCATCCGAGTGCCTCGAGCGCGCGGTCACGCAGCTCGACGAACGCCGTGCTCGAGACGAGCTCGCGCCGGGTACGAGCGTCGGTCGGCACGTCGACGTCGAGCTCGGCAGTCACGCGGCCGCCGTCGAGCACGACGACGCGCTCGCAGAGCAGCAGCGCCTCCTCGACGTCGTGGGTGACGAGCAGCACGGTTCGCGGCTCGGAGTCGAGGGCCGCCGACAACCATTCCTGCAGCTCGGCGCGCGTGATCGCGTCGAGTGCCGCGAACGGCTCGTCCAGGAGCAGCACCTCCTTGCCCGCGAGCAGCGTGCGCAGGAACGCCACCCGCTGGCGCATCCCGACCGAGAGGCGCGCGGGTCGCAGCAGCTCCGCGCCGGCCAGCCCGAACCGCTCGAAGAGTGGCGCCGCCCGGCGGCGCGCCTCTGTGCGCGGCAGCCCCTCGTTCTCCAGGGCCAGGCAGGCGTTGTCGAGCGCCGTCCGCCACGGGAGCAGGCAGTCGCGCTGTGGCATCAGCGCGCAGCGGGCGAGCCGGGCGGCGGCC
>JANMWV010000430.1:0-3813 GCA_031394165.1 Actinomycetes bacterium | reverse complement strand
CCCCCCCCCGCGCCGGCCGCATGGCTCAACCCGGAAGGGGAGTTCCTTCCTCGGTGTACGGCGGAGCCACGTAGGCCGCGCCGGGAGTCCCGCCGATTGCGAGCAGCCGGCAGGCCTCGCTGCCCGTGGTGATCTTGCGCTTGGCGTTCGGCGGCCGTTGTTGGGCGAATCGAAGTCCTCGACCCGCTTGACCGTCACATCCGACATCTCGTCCTCCTTCGTCGTCGATCCCGTCTGGGGTGTGACGAACGGGGCGACCCGAGATCGACACTCGAGCGGAAAACTCGGCGACTGCGGACGCTTGACAGCGTCGGCGCGATGTGGAAGATTCCCCGATGCCAAGTCCCTGTGAACCCTCGGGTTCGCGGGGACTCGGCATTTTCGGGGCCAGTTTCGCCTACGGCGTCGCCGTCGCGAACTCGATCTCGAGGTTGGTCGGCGCCGGCGGTGCGACGCCCGTCCACGTCATCGCGGCGATCGCGTTCGTCGACGCGATGCCGTTGTAGTCGCCGATGAACGGCCGGAAGCCCGTCCCGCGCGGAACGCCCCACTGCGACGGGTCGTACCCCGCCGTCGTGACGCGCGCCTGCCGCCAGGTCTTGCCGCCGTCCGAGCTCGTCGCGTACGTCAGGTCGACGAGCTGGTTGCCCGAGTAGCCGCGGTCCCAGAACGAGGCGTCGAGCCGCCCGTTCGGCGCCGCCGACAGCTCGCCCATGAAACGGTCGCCGAAGCCGGCGGGCAGCATCGTCGAGGAGTCGAGGGAGAGGTCGGGCTTCAGCGAGTACAGGTACATCTGCGCATACGGGCCGCGGATGTCCGCGATCAGCACGTCGAGCCGGTTGCGGGCCACGTCGAATGCGGGCGCGGGATAGGAGCCGCCCGCCCGGAACTGGCCGCCCGAGATATTGAAGCAGTAGCTCGGGAAGATGCAGACCGGGTTCGTCAGAGCCGCGAACTGCACCGGCGTGCTCCACGTGATGCCGCCGTCCACCGACTTGGAGGCGTAGAGCACCGTGCCCTTGCCGCCCTGGACGCCGTTGTCGAAGACGAGGTAGGCGTTGCCAGACGGGTCGGTGACGATGCGCTGGTCCTGGTTGTTGCGCACGTTGCCGGCCGTCACCTTGCTCAGCGCCCAGCTCGCGCCCTGGTCGTGCGAGACGCCGACGTACACCGGCGAGTGCGTGTTGCCGCTGAACTCCGCCCACGTGACGTAGACGTAGCCGGTGATCGGATCGACGTGGATGCTCTCGTGATCCGGGAACTTCCCCTTCGACCCGCTCGTCGTGCCGTTGCCGTTGAACACCGAGATCTGCGTGAGCCCGGTCTGCTGCCAGGTGAAGCCGCCGTCGGTCGAGCGGTTCAGCAGCAGCGCGACGTCGTACGGCGAGGTGAAGTCGAACGCCTGGCAGACGTAGTAGGCGATCCTGCCGTCCGGGCTGAAGGCGACGACGGGATCCCCGCCGGCGTCGTACGCGCCCGTTCCCGGCACGTTCGGATCGTTGGTGTACAGCGTGATGCCCGGCAGGAAGCCGTCCGGGAACGTCGGCGTCCAGGTCTTGCCGCCGTCGTTCGTCGCGCTGACGGCGCAGCCGTCGTTGTAGTTCCAGTCGTTCGCGCCGGTGATCATGTTGGCCGAGTTGGCCGGGTTGATCGCGATCGGCGTCTCGTTCTGCGACGTCTGGTCGCGGCTCACGTCGACGGGCGCCGAGACGGTGATGCGACCGCCGGCGGCAGCCGACGTCGCGACGGTCCCGACGATTGCGAACGCGACGAGCAACGCGCGAATCGTGCGCTTCACAGAAAACCCCTCCCTCGTAGTCTGCGGACGCCGTGACCCTACTCCTCGAGCGCGGGCGGGGCTAGAGCACGAGCTCGGCGAGCACCTGCAGCGCCTCGGGCTGCGGCGAGCCGTCGATGAGCGTCGTCACCGGCGTCTCCCGCCAGGCGTCGAGCCGGTCGCGGATCCGCTCCTTCGGGCCGACGAGCGCCACCGCGTCCACGAGCTCGTCCGGCACGGCTTGGATGGCTTCGCGCTGGTTGCCGCCGAGGTACAGCTCCTGGATCCGCTCGGCCTCTGCCTCCCAGCCGTAGCGGCGCATCAGGGCGTTGTAGAAGTTCTTGCCCTTCGCGCCCATGCCGCCGACGTACAGGGCCAGAGCGGGCTTGAGGGCGTCGCGGAGGGCCTGCACGTCGTCGCCGACGAGCACGTTCACGGTGGCGGCGATCTCGAAGCCCTCGGGTGCACCGGCGAGGCTCGGGCCGAACGCCGTGTCGAAGCGCTCCGGGTCGACGAAGATCGGCAGCCAGCCGTCGGCGATCTCGGCGGCGAGGGCGACGTTCTTCGGGCCGATCGCCGCGAGGTAGATCGGGATGTCGGCCCGCAGCGGCCGCAACATCAGCTTCAGCGGCTTCCCGAGCCCGGTCGCACCGGGGCCGTCGTAGGGGATCCGGTAGTGCTCGCCCTGATGCTCGAGCGTCTCCCGGCGCAGCGCCGTGCGCACGATCTCGACGTATTCGCGCGTCTTGCCGAGTGGCTTGCCCCACGGCTGCCCGTGCCAGCCTTCCACCACCTGGGGGCCGGAGGTGCCGAGCCCGAGGATGAAGCGGCCGCCCGACATCAGGTCGAGCGTCGCGGCCGTCATCGCCGTGTTCGCCGGCGTCCGCCCGGGGATCTGCATGATCGCGGAGCCGACCTTGATCGTCGTCGTCTGCGCCGCGAGCCACGCGAGCACCGTGACCGCGTCGGTGCCCCACGCCTCGGCGGTCCACACCGAGTCGTAGCCGAGCCGCTCCGCCTCCTGCGCGAACGGCACGAGCTCGGCCGGATTCGTGCCGGGAGGCGCGTAGCCGAGGTTGACGCCAAGCTTCACGCGCAGATCCTATGCCGTTAGCGTTCGGCGTCCATGTCGCACCCCGAACTGAAGGCCGAGCAGGCCTACGTCGATCACGCGTACGCCTGCCTCGACAAGATGCGGTCGACGCTCGGCCGCACGCAGGAGTCGATGGCGACCGAGTTCGCCGCGCTCGCGATGGAGGCCTGGGCGAAGCGGCGTGCGCGGACGTTCCAGGACGCCGAGAACGGGCTCTGCTTCGGGCGACTGACGCTCGACGGGATGGCGAAGCCGCTGTACGTCGGGCGGCGCTGGGTGCACGACGACGAGCGCGAGCCGCTCGTGGTCAACTGGCAGGCCCCGGCGGCGCGGCCGTTCTACACGGCGACGCCCGCCGATCCGCAGCGGGTGACGCAGCGCCGCCGCTACCGCACCGACAGGCGCAGGATCGTCGACATCTCCGACGAGTCGCTCGACGGCACGGCGGTCGAAGGAGCCTCGGTTTCCGACTTCCTGCTCGAGGAGCTCGACCGGCGGCGCGAGGGCCGCATGCGCGACATCGTCGCGACGATCCAGTCCGACCAGTACCGGCTGATCACCGCGGCGCCCGAGGGCGCGCTCGTCGTGCAGGGCGGGCCGGGCACGGGAAAGACCGCGGTCGGGCTGCACCGCGCGTCGTGGCTCCTGTACACGCACCGGGAGCAGCTGCGGCGCGTGCTCGTCGTCGGGCCGAACCCGACGTTCATGGACTACGTCGCGCACGTGCTGCCGGCGCTCGGCGAGGAGGCGGTCGAGCAGCGTGCGATCTCGGAGCTGCTCGACGGCGCGGTGGTCGAGCGGGAGGACGCACCGGACGTGGCGCGCCTGAAGGCGGATGTGCGGCTCGCGGAGGTCGCGCGGCGCGCGATCGAGTTGGCTGTGCGGCCCGCGCCGGAGGAGCTCGTCTTCTACGTCGACGGTGTCTTCGTGTCGGTGCGCGAGC
>JANMWV010000429.1:0-2418 GCA_031394165.1 Actinomycetes bacterium | reverse complement strand
AGCAGCGCGAGGAAGCGATCGCGCGAGGCGGCGAAGACGACGTCGGCGTTCGCCTCGCCGAAGCGGGAATCGTGGTCGACGACGGTCTGGCCGCGCGTCAGCTCGCCGCGGCGCTCGACCGCGACGTGGACACGGCGCACGTCGGTCGCGACCTGCGAGTCGATCGCGACCGCCATCGCGATCGGGTCGGGTAGGTCGAAGCCGGCAAGCCTCGTGTGCTCGAGCGCGAACTCGACGAGCGTGCGCTGGATGTCGACGCTGAACTCGCCGAGCGGCCCGAGCGCACGAAGCTCGGCGGCGGCGGCGGGTGCGAACACGGCGTACTTGCGCGAGATGTCCCAGCCGACCATCGTGATCGGCGCGCCCGAGCCGAACACGAGCGCCGCCGACTCGGGGTCGGCCCAGATGTTGAACTCCGCGACCGGCGAGACGTTCCCGACGGCGTCGGAGGTGCCGCCCATCATCACGAGCGCGTGCAGCTTCGAGACGACGTCGGGAGCGAGCTCGAACGCGCGCGCGATGTTCGTCAGCGGGCCGAGCGTCACGAGCGTCAGCTCGCCGGGCCGCGCGCGGATCGCCTCGACGAGCACCTCGGCCGCGTCGCCCGCGGCGGGCTCGCGCCCGTGCAGCTCGAGGCCGATGTCGCCCATCCCGTCCGCGCCGTGCACGTGGTGCGCGAGCTGCTGCGGACCGGTGCGCGGCATCGACGCGCCCGCGTACACCGGCGCGTCGGACTCGGCGAGGTCGCGCGTGTAGAGCGCGTTCTGGAGCGCGAGCTCGAGCGGCACGTTGCCCGCGACGACGGTGATCGCCTCGACCTCGACACCGGGATGGCGCAGCGCCATCAGCAGCGCGACCGCGTCGTCGGACGCAGTGTCGGTGTCGATCAGGAAGGAGCGCGACATGGGCGCCCATCGTAGGAGCTGGGTCAATTAGCGGGACGGCCGTTACCGACTCGCACCGCGGCGGGGAATTCTATTTGGAGTCCGTCGGCGCCTTCTCCCCGCGCTCACGGAGGTAGTCGTCGGGTCGGACAACCCCGAGTCGGAAGATCGGCTCGAGCAGCTCGCCGAGCTCGAGCAAGCCCCTATCCCAGGTCAGGAAGCGGACGCGGCCGAGCGCGTAATGCGTGTGAAGGTGTTTCCAGTCGCGCGAGTCCGGCGGCTTACCCTTAGACGGCTTCCACGTTGCCGCTATTGCGTTCTCGAACGAGAGCATCGCAGCGTCCCCGAACACGTCTGGCCCGTCGAGTCGAGAGACACCGAAGGTGAAGAGGCCGCCGGTCTCCCTGACCTTCAACTCGGGCAGCTCATCGAGCCGATCTCGCAAAGGCGCATCGGGGATGTCGGCACGGATGTAACGCGTGACGGCGAGATCGACTTCACCGGCTTCGGCGAGCTCGAGAAGCCGCTCGATCGCCCACCGGCGCGGGAAGTCCTGCCAGTAATCGCGGACGAGATCCGTGTCGAGCGTCAGCCGATCGGGTGCTTCCTCGACGGCGGCGAGAGCGCGAGCCGCGATCTCATCGACGAGCTGAGCACACTTCTTGTCGGGATCATCCGCCAAGTGAGTTCTTTCTCACGGTGCTGAGGTCGCGCTCGAGTTCGGTCACGACCTCCTTGAGCCGCAGGTAGCGGCACTCCAGGGTTCGGAGATTTCTAACTACTGCGACCGAACCCGCAATAGAAAGTCGCGGTAGAGAGAACGGCCCAACCGCGTCGTTGAGCCGTTCGCATCAGAAGAGCTGGTTCTCGCCGCCAAAGATCGCCGAGACGGAGTCGTCGGCGAACACGTTCATGATCGTCTCCGCGAGCAGCTGCGCGACCGGGAGCACCGTCATGTTCGGCGGCATCTCGAGCTTGTTGATCGGCACCGTGTCGGTCACGACGATGCCGTCGATCGGCGCGTCGTGGAACTTCTCGAGCGCGCCACCGCAGAAGACGCCGTGCGTTGCGAAGACCCAGACGCCCTTGACGTCCTTCGCGCGGAGCGCATGGACGTTTGCGATCAGCGTGCCGCCGGTCATGATCACGTCGTCGCCGACGATCGCGATCTTGTCGCGCACGCGGCCCGTGATCTCCGTCACCTCGACCATGTCGCGCTCCGGACGGGTCTTGTGCATGATCGCGAACTCGGCCTCGATCATCTCGGCGAAGCGGACGGCCATCTTCGCGCGCCCCTCGTCGGGTGCGACCGACACGATCCCCGAGCCGGTGAGGCCGAGGTCGCGGAAATGGCGCGCGAAGAGCGGCAGCGCCGTCATGTGGTCGACCGGGATGGCGAAGAACCCCTGAATCTGCCCGGCGTGGAGATCCATCGTCAGGACGCGGTCGGCGCCCGCGAGCTCGAGCATGTCGGCGACGAGTCGCGCCGAGATCGGCTCGCGCGGCTTCGCCTTGCGGTCCTGGCGCGCGTAGG
>JANMWV010000410.1:0-3384 GCA_031394165.1 Actinomycetes bacterium | reverse complement strand
CTGCACCAGGGCGAGGTCGTCGACGCGATCGAGCCCGGGGCGAGCTTCGGGCACCCGTCGCTGCTCAGCGGCCTCGCCCCCACGTTCACGGTCCGGGCCCGCGAGCGGACGGTCTGCTGGCTGATCCCGCGCGACCAGGCGTTTGCGATCCTCGGACGGCCGTCGAGCGTCGGCTTTCTCGCGACCACGTACCGGAACCGCTTGGTGCAGACGGGGCACACGGTTCACGCCCTGCCGGAGCTCGGGACGATCCGCGTCGCCGACCTGATCACCCGGCCGCCGGTCTTCTCCGATGCGAACGCGACGATTCGGCACGCGGCCGAGGTGATGAACCAGAACCGGACGTCGGCGATCCTCGTCCGCGACGGCCAGAACCTGTCGATCCTCACCGACGCGATCCTCCGCGAGCGCGTCGTCGCGGGCGAGGTGACGGCCGAGAACCCCGTCTCGCGGGTCGTCGCGCCGGCGCTGCAGGTCGGGCCGGACCGCATCGCCGTGGACGCGGTCGTCGAGATGCTCGACGCCGGCACCGACCACATCGTGGTCGTGGACGCAGCTCGGCAGGTGCTCGGCGTGTTGTCGGCCACCGACCTTGCCGGACTCGAGACGCGGAGCCCGTTCGCGCTGCGCCACGCGATCCTGAGCGCGCGCAACGAGGACGAGGTCGTCGCGGCGGCGCAGCGGCTACGACAGCTGTTCCTGTCGCTGCTCGACGCGGGCATCGCGCCGCTCGACATCTGCCGGGTGCTCTCCCTCCAGGTCGACTCGCTGACCGTGCGGCTGATCGAGCTCTCGATCGCGCGCCGCGGCCCGGCGCCGTCGTCCTGGGCGTGGCTGGCGCTCGGCAGCAGCGCGCGCCGCGAGTTCACCCTCGGCTCCGACGTCGAGAACGCGCTCGCGTACGACGGAGCGGGTGCCGACGTCGAGGCCTACTTCACCCGGCTCGGCGAGGACGTGTCGCGTGGGCTCGAGCGGTGCGGGTTCGTCCTCGATCCGAACGACGTCGTCGCGAGCAACAAGCTCTGGCGGATGACCGCCGAGCGCTGGGTGGAGGTCTTCCGCGAGTGCCTCGACACGCCGGACCGCTCGCATCTGATCCGCGCCAACGTCGTCTTCGACTTCCGCCAGATCGCCGGTGGGCTCGACATCGGGCCGCCGCTCGTCGCCGTGCTGCGCGAGGCGAAGGATCATCCCGACCTCGTGCGGCGGCTTGCCCGCTCGGCGACCGACTTCAAGCCGCCGCTCGGCTTCCGCGGGGCGCTCGTCGTCGAGGCGAGCGGCGACTCGCACGGCGTCGACCTGAAGAAAGGGGGCGCAATCCCGATCACGAACCTCGCCCGCTTCTTCGCGCTCTCGAACGGGATCACGATCTCGAGCACGGTCGACCGGCTCGTCGCCGTCGAGGAGTCCGGCGGGCTCGACCCCGAGACTGCGGCGGCGCTCACGGAGGCCTTCCAGATCGTGATGCGCATGCGGCTCGACCACCATGCGGCACAGATCCACGCGGGCGCCGAGCCGGACAACGTCGTCGATCCGGCCGATCTGCGCCCGCTCACCCGCACGCAGCTCCGGGAGGTCTTCCGCGCGATCGGGCACGCTCAGAAGCGCCTCTCCGTCTACGTGCCGATGGGCATGTGAGGGAGCAGTTTTGCAACGCTATTGCCAATTCGGTCATAATGTCTCGGCAGGTCTACTGCCGAGCTGACACCTCCCTGGGCACGGCTCACGCAACAAAGGAGTCGCTATGGCTGTCGAGGAAACAGGTCCGACCGAAGTTCAGCGTGTGCTCTCCCGAGGTCCGATCGCGAATCCGTTCCCGACGCTCGAGCAGGCGCGCAGTGATCCCCAGCGGCTCGAGAAGATCCGCCAGATCCGCACGCTGATCGACGAGCGCGGAATCAAGTACATCTTTTTCCAGCAGGTCTCGGTCTCGGGGCACGTGAACGGCAAGGGCGTCGTCGCCACCCAGTGGGAGAAGGTCGCCACGGAGGGCTACCAGCTCGTCTACGGGGCGACGGCCGACCTGTTCGTCGACCGCAGCGGCCACTACATCGGCTTCGGTCCCGAGGAGTCCGAGCTCGCAGCGATCGCCGATCTGGAGACGTTCGCACAGCTTCCGTGGGACGAGCGCGTCGCGCGCGTCTTCTGCGATTGCTACGACACGGAGACGGGACTGCCCCTCGAGGCGGATCCGCGGCAGAACCTGAAGCGGATCGCGAACGAGGTCGAGCAAGAGCTCGGCTACACGTTCCTCTGCGGTATCGAGCCCGAGATGATGTGGATGCGCAAGACCGACGACCCGAACGACGCCGTCGGCCTCACGAAGCCCTGGTGCTACCACATCAACCAGTTCGAGGAGCTGCGGGAGATCATCCTCGACGTCGTCGACTACGGCCAGCGGCTCGGCATCAATCCGACGTACGGCGATCACGAGGACTCACCCGGCCAGCTCGAGCTGAACTTTCTCTACGACCGAGCCGTGCGGACCGCTGACAACCTCACGACGTACCGCCAGCTCTGCGCCGCGGTCGCACGCAAGCACGGCGTGATCGCGAGCTTCATGCCGAAGCCGTTCACCGGCGTCTCCGCGAACGGCGCGCACCACCACTTCACGCTCTGCGACGAGGCCGGCAACAACGTCTTCTACGACGCGGACGGCCCCGCAAAGCTCTCGACGATCGGCCTGCAGTTCATGGGCGGCATCCTCGACCACTATCGCGGCCTGTGCGGGATCACGGCCTCGACGGTCAACTCGTACAAGCGCTTCTGGGACTTCGGGTTCTGGGCTCCGATCTACAAGGACTACGGCTGGCAGAACCGCACGACGCTCGTGCGCGTCGCCAGCGGTGGCCGCTTCGAGTTCCGCGCCGTCGACTCCGCGTGCAACCCCTACCTGACGCAGGCCGCGCTGCTCAAGGCCGGGCTGGACGGCGTGAAGCGCAAGCTCGACCCCGGTCCGCCACAGCAGCGCAACGTCTACGACGTGCTCGACGAGGGGGGCAAGATCCCACGCGTGCCGGCGCATCTCGGGGAGGCACTCGAAGCGCTCGCCGAGGACGACGTCGTCCGCAGCGCGTTGCCCGGCCGTCTCTACGACGTCTACATGCACTACAAGCGTGACGAGTGGGAGCAGTACCTCGCCGTCGTCACGGACTGGGAGCGCGAGAAGTACCTGGATGTGTTGCCCTGATGTGCGGAATCGCCGGGGTGATCTATCACGGCAACGGCGGCACGCACACCGTCGGGCACGACATGACTCGGATGCTCCAGGCGATGAAGCACCGCGGGCCCGACTCGACCGGCTACGCGCTCTACGGTCCCGTGCAGCAGCAGTTCGTGATGCGCTTCACGCTCGCGGATGCGAACGACGCCCGCGACTTCGAC
>JANMWV010000373.1:0-2204 GCA_031394165.1 Actinomycetes bacterium | reverse complement strand
GGACACTCCGGGTGACGCTCCGCGGCGGGACGATCACCCTCTGGTGCCCGGTGGGCCACCATGCCGCTGCGGGGATGAAGGCGTCGCTCGCGACGCGCGGCGCGCTCGTCCCCATCGTGACCTCGACCAACTCCACGGTCGGCCGGGGAGGCGGCTACGACTACGGCCCCTAGCTCCGACCGCTGATCGACCGGCGGTTCGGGCACACTTCCCCCCGTGCCCGCCACCGTCATCGTCGGTGCGCAGTGGGGCGACGAAGGCAAGGGCAAGATCGTCGACCTGCTCGCGCTCGATTCCGATCTCGTCTGCCGCTACCAGGGTGGCCCCAACGCGGGGCATACGATCGTCGTCGGCGACGAGACGTACAAGATCCGCCAGATCCCGAGCGGTGTCGTCACCGGCAAGACGTGCATCATCGGCGCCGGCTGCGTCATCGACCCGACGGTCTTCCTCACGGAGGTCGACGAGCTCGAAGCGCGGGGCCACGTCACCGCAGGGCGCGTGCACGTGTCGGGCAACGCGCACGTGATCATGCCGTGGCACGTGGCGATCGACCAGGCGAGCGAGCGCCGCCTCGGCAAGCTCCAAATCGGCACGACACGCCGTGGCATCGGGCCCGCGTACGCCGACAAGGCGCTGCGCATCGGCATCCGCGTGCAGGACCTGCTCGACCCGAAGATCCTCCGCCAGAAGATCGAGGTCGCGCTCGTCGAGAAGAACCTCTGGCTCGAGAAGGTCTACGGCGAGCAACCGCTCGAGCTGGGCGAGCTCGCGGGCCGGCTCGAGGAGCACGCGCAGCGCATCCGGCCGTACGTCGCCGACACGTCACTGCTCGTCGACCGCGCCCTCAAGGCCGGCGAGGCCGTGCTGCTCGAAGGCGGGCAGGGCACGCTGCTCGACGTCGACCACGGCACGTATCCCTTCGTCACGTCGTCGAGCACCGTCGCCGCGAACGCCGCCGCCGGCGTCGGCATCGGGCCGAACAAGATCGACCGCGTGATGGGCGTCGCGAAGGCGTACGTGACGCGCGTCGGCGAGGGCCCGTTCCCGACGGAGATCGAAGGGCCCGACCACGACAAGGTGCGCGAGCTCGGCCACGAGTACGGCGTCGTCACCGGACGCAACCGGCGCTGCGGCTGGCTCGACCTCGTCGCGCTGCGCTACGCCGTGCGCGTGAACGGCATCGACCGCCTCGCATTGACGAAGCTCGACGTGCTCTCGCACTTCGCCGAGCTGCCCGTGTGCATGCGCTACCGCCTGCGCGACGGAGCGGAGACCGAGGACTTTCCTGCGCATCAGAGCGACTTCCACGCCGCGCGGCCGGTGTACGAGACGCTGCCCGGCTGGGAAGAGCCGCTCGATGCGTGCGAGACGGTCGACGACCTGCCCGACGCCGCGCGCCGCTACGTCGAGCTGGTGGAACGCGAGCTCGAGGTCGAGGTGACGCTCGTCGGGACGGGCGCCGAGCGCACGAGCGTCCTTACGCGCGCGTAGCGCGCGTCGCCCAGGCGCGGCCGCTCAGGGTGAACGCGCCGCCCGGGCTGCCGACCTGGCGGTGCAACTCCTCGCGCGCTGCGGCGAGTTTCTGCGCATCGAGCGCCTTGACCCAGACGCCCGCCGGACCGACGCCGTTTGCCATCGTGGCCCAGAGCTCCTCGAAGTCGACGTACTCGCATTCGACCTCGAGCAACTCGGTCTCCACGTCGGCGAAGCCGGCGCCCGCGAACAGGCCTTCGATCTCCTCGCGCGAGCGGTAGACCGTTCGCGCTTCGGTCGTCCCGCTGTCGGCGACGACACGCTGCGTGCGGTGCACGGCAGCGAGCATCTCCATGCCGTGGCGATCCCACATGCAGGCCGCGACGACGCCGCCGGAGCGGACGACCCGGCGCATCTCCGCCACACCGCGTGGTGCGTCGTTCATGAACGTGAGCACGAGCTGGGCGAGCACGGCGTCGAACGACTCGTCCGGCCAGGGGAGCTCCTCGGCCCCCGCGGCCCGCACGTCGATCTCCGGCAGCCTGCGCCCGAGCGCTGCGACGAACGACGGAGAAGGATCGGCGGCGGCGGCCTCGACGCCGCGGCGACCGAGCTCCGTCGTGAGCGCGCCGGTGCCCGCACCGACGTCGAGCACCTGCTGGCCCGCCTGCACGCCGACGAATTCCGCAAAGGCGGGGGCCAGCCGCACGGAGTACCGGCCCATGAAG
>JANMWV010000362.1:0-3458 GCA_031394165.1 Actinomycetes bacterium | reverse complement strand
GCTCGAAGCCGCCCTTCGATCCCGAGAACGAGAGAATCCGCTCGTGAGCTCGCTCACGTTCCTGGGGCGGCGCTGGCGCCGCGATCCATCGTCCGGCGAGTCGAGGACAGTACTCACGCGTACGGACTCGACTCGCTGGACCTCGGAGCGTGGCGTCAGCGTCGTCAGCCTTTCGCGGAGCCCGGCTCCGCCGGGCGGGAGCGAAAGGCGGCCAGGGTCGTGAGAGTCTTGGTGTGCGTGAAGCGGGTGCCTATGACCGGCGGAAAGATGGTTCTCACTGCCGACGAGCAGGCGCTCGAGACGAAGCACCTCGGCTTCACGATCAGCCCGCACGAGGAGTGCGCGGTGGAGGAGGCGGTTCGCCTCGTCGAGGCGAATGGAGGCGAAACGGTGGTCTTGACGCTCGGCCCGGCCGAGGCGGAGGAGCAACTGCGCGACTGCATGGCCGTCGGCGCCGACCGCAGCATCCTGCTGCAGACCGACGGGACGGACTGGGACGCGCAGTCGACCGCGGCCGCGATCGTCGAGGCGATTCGCGGCGAGGAACCGTTCGACCTGATCCTGTTCGGCAACGAGTCGGCCGACACGGGCAACTACCAGGTCGGGATCCGCGTCGCGCACGCGCTCGGCCTGCCGATCGTGAACGGGCTGAAGAAGATCGAGCTGCAGGACGGCCCAGCAGGTGGAGCTGCGCGCTGCGAGCGCGACGCGGGCGGCCCGCGCGACGTGTACGTCGTGCCGACCCCGGCGGTGCTGTCGGTGCTCGAGGGCCTGAACCTGCCGCGCTACCCGTCGGTGCCGGGGCGGCTACGCGCGAAGTCGAAGCCGCTCGCCGTCGTCGAGCCGGCGAAGCCCGAGCAGAAGCTCGAGAAGCTGCGCCTCGTCGTGCCGCCCGGCCAGGGCAAGCAGGCGGAGATCCTCGGCGAGGGCGCGGCGGCCGCGCCGAAGGTCGTCGAGCTGATGCAGTCGCTGGGAGTGGCATGAGCGTCCTCGTGTGGACGGAGCGGGACGACGACCTCTCCCTGCAGGCGCTTGCGTTCGCGCGCGGGCTCGGCGAGGTCAGGGCGGTAGCGCTCGAGGGCGCGTACGCGCCCGGCGCCTGGGCGGACGCGCTCGTTGCCTCCGCCGAGGGCGCGGACGCGATCGTCGCGCCCGGCTCGGACCGCGGCAACGAGCTGCTCGCGCACGTCGCCGCCCGTCTCGACCAGCCGTTCGCAGCCAACGTGACGCGGATCGACGGCGATGTCGTCACGCGCGTGCGCTGGGGCGGCAGCCTGCTGGAGGAAGCGCGACTGCACGGCTCGCCGCGCATCGTCTCGGTCGCGCCGCACACGCACCCGGCGGAGGCCGCCGGCGCTCCCGTGGAGTTGCTCACGGCGGCTGACGACGGCTCGCCGCGCGTCGTAGATCGTGTCGCGGAGTCGGGCGGCGGCGTCTCGCTGCGCGACGCGAAGGTCGTCGTCAGCGGCGGCCGCGGTGTCGGCTCGGCGGAAGGCTTCGCGATCATCGAGGAGCTGGCCGGCTTGCTCGGCGCCGCGGTCGGGTGCTCGCGCGTCGTCACGAGCGCCGGCTGGCGTCCGCACGCCGATCAGGTGGGGCAGACCGGCACGAAGATCTCGGCCGACCTCTACGTCGCATGCGGCATCAGCGGCGCGACGCAGCACATCGCGGGCGCGAAAGGTGCGAAGAAGATTCTTGCGATCAACGACGACCGGGAGGCGCCGATCTTCGCGACCGCCGACTACGCCGTGATCGGCGACCTGCACGAGGTCGTGCCGGCGATCAGCGCGGAGCTAAGAAGGGTGCGAGGGCAATAGCGGCGATTCTTGTCGGCGCGGTCGGCCTGGCCGTGATGATCGGCCTGAGCGGTGGTGCGTTCGTCCAACGCGCGCGCTTCCTGACGCGGCTCGTGCTCGCAGGCAAGCCCGTCGACCGGCGCAGCGACGTGCCGGGCCGGATCAAGAACGAGGCGACCATCGTGCTCGGGCAGAAGAAGCTGCTGCAGCGGCTCGTGCCCGGGATGATGCACGCGTTCATCTTCTGGGGCTTTATCGTGCTGTTCCCGACGATCGTGATGGCGATGATCGCCGCGGTCGACAAGCACCAGGGCATTCCGTGGCTGAGCCGGCAGGGCTGGTTCGCGTTCCTCGTCGACCTGTTCGTGCTGCTCGTGCTCGTCGGCGTCGCCTACGCGGTAGTGAATCGCGCGATCGTCAAGCCGAAGCGCTTCGAGGGCTCACACACGCGCGACGCCTACCTCATCCTCGGGATGATCGCCGGCGTCGTGCTGACGCTGCTCTTCTGGCACGCGAGCGCGATCGCGGCCGGGCTGAACGAGTGGCAGCGCGGCGACTCGTTCCTTGCGAACCCGCTCTCGCACGTGCTGTCATCGAACGGCGTGCCCGAACGCATCTTCGTGTGGGCGCACCTGGGCTTCGTGTTCAGCTTCCTGACGTATCTGCCGTACTCGAAGCACCTGCACATCGCGACGGCCGCGATCAACGTGTGGTTCGCGCGGACGCGCGACCGGGGGCGAGGGCGACTCGAGCCGCTCCGCTTCGACCTGCCGGACGACGAGCTGCGCTTCGGCGCCGCGACCATCTTCGACCTGACGATGAAGGAAGTGCTCGACGGATTCTCGTGCACCGAATGTGGGCGCTGCCAGGACGCGTGCCCCGCGCATGCGACGGGAAAGGTGCTGAACCCGAAGCTGCTGATCATGGGCATCCGCGACCAGGTGCTCGCGCAGGACGGCTCGCCGATCCTCGGCAACGGCGTGCCCGAGGAGATGATCTGGGACTGCGTGACCTGCGGCGCCTGCGTCGAGGCGTGCCCGGTGTCGATCGAGCACGTCGACCACATCATCGACCTGCGCCGAAGCCGCGTGATGGTCGACTCGCAGTTCCCGGCGGAGGCGGAGCCGATGCTGCGCGACATCGAGCGCGCATCGAACCCGTGGGGCAAGCCGCAGACCGAGCGTGCCGCGTGGGCCGCCGAGCTCGGCGTGAAGGTGCTCGAGCCGGGCGACCCGGCGCCGGAGGTCCTGTACTGGGTCGGCTGCGCAGCGTCGTTCGACGAGCGGGCGAAGAAGTCCGCGGAGTCGACGGCGAAGCTGCTGCAGGCGGCGGGCGTGGACTTCGCGATCCTCGGCCCACGCGAGTCGTGCACGGGCGACCCCGCGCGGCGGATGGGGAACGAGTACGTGTTCCAGGCGTTCGCCGAGCAGAACGTGGCGACGCTGAACGACGCCGGCGTGACGAAGATCGTCGCGAGCTGCCCGCATTGCTTCAACACGCTGGCGAACGAGTACGGCGACTTCGGCGGCAACTACGAGGTGCTGCACCACACGGAGCTGCTGGCGCAGCTCGTCGATGAGGGGAAGCTCAAGCCGAAGAACGGCGAGCAGTCGATCACGTATCACGACTCGTGTTATCTGGCCCGACACAACGACGTGCGCC
>JANMWV010000289.1:0-2355 GCA_031394165.1 Actinomycetes bacterium | reverse complement strand
TCGAGCTGGCCGCGATAGAGCCCTGCGAACGTCGAGACGCAGAGCGCGCTGCGGCGATCGAGCGAGTCGAGCAGCTTCAGTCCCTCGTCGAGATACGCGCGCGCACGCTCCGCCTGGAACGCCATCAGCGCGCGCCACTCGGGAGTCACAGGACCGATGTCGTCCACACCGAAGCGCGCGACCTCGTCCTGCGGCAGGTACACGCGGCCGAGCTCCCCATCCTCGGCAACGTCGCGCATGATGTTGATCAGCTGCAGCGCGATGCCGAGCGTCATCGCGTGCTCGGTGTCCTCGGAGCCGTAGACGGCGACGCACGCGACGCCCACTGCGCCGGCCACCTGCTCGCAGTAGCTGCGCAGCTCGTCGAACGTTGCGTAGCGCGTCTGCTCGAGATCCTGCAACCCACCGTCGACGAGCGCGGAGAGCGAGGCGCGCGGAATCCCGAACGTCGCGCGCGCGTCGACGAGCGCGACGTGCATCGCCGTCGGCGGCGGATCGTCGAGCGCGTCGCGCAGCGCCTCGAGGCGCGAGCGCTTCTCGTCGGCCGGAAGGTCGCCGTCCGCAACATCGTCGACCTCGCGCGCAAACGCGTAGATCGCCGCGATCGCGCGCCGCTTCTCACGCGGCAGCACCATGATCCCGTACGCGAAGTTCTTCGCCCGCGCGCGCGTGACGCGCTGGACCTCGGCATACGCGTCGCCGAGCTTCGCCGGCTTCACGGAGGAAACCAGTTTCCCCCGTGGTCCCCCTTCTGCTCTGCTGCCGGTGAGCGTCTCACTGCTGCGCGGAACAAGTTCCGCTCCGCGACTAACGCTTCGCTTGGCTCGCTTCACGGCGGGGAACCATCCGCTCATCTGACGAGGACCATCGCTGCCTCGCGCGCGAGGCGCGCGCGCGACGGCTTCGGCCGCTGCGTGAAGACGTCCCAGCCCGCCTGCTCGAGCGCTTCCAGCGCGGCGAGCCCGCCCCGCGCGAACAGGCCGACCGCGCGGCCGAGCCGGCCGCCGATCGTCGCGCGCAGCTCCTCGCCGGCGCGCAAGAGCGACGCGGCTCGCTCGGCCTCGAAGCGCAGCAACGCACGGAGCTCGTCGCTCGGCCGGTCGAGTGCCGGGTCGCCGAAGCGCCGCCGGTCCTCACCCGGCAGGTACACGCGGCCGAGCTCGAGGTCGCGCGGCACGTCCTGGAGGAAGTTCACGAGCTGGAGCCCGGTGCACACCGAGTCGCTCGCCGCCACGAGTGCGGGATCGTCGAGCCGCCGCAGCACGCCGAGCACGAGCCGGCCGCACGGATCCGCCGAGTGGACGCAGTACTCCTTCAGGTCGGTCCATGTCTCGTACGCGGCGACGCGCTGGTCGCGGCGGTTCGCCTCGATCAGGCGCAGGAACGGCTCGCGCGGCAGGTCGAACGCGCGCACGGTCGGCTGCACGTTGCGGAGGACGGGCCACGCCGGCTCGCCCTCGAACGTGAGCCGCACCTGCTCCTCGAGGTCGTCGAGCGCGGCGAGCCGGTCGCCGCTGTAGGAGTCGCCGAGCTCGTCCACGAGCCGTGCGTAGCAGTAGAGCGCGCGGACGTGCGGACGCAGCGCGCGGGGAAAGAGGACGGAGCCGACGGGGAAGTTCTCCCCGGCTGCTCTCGCGGCGACCTCTGCGACCTCCATGCGGCAAGCATAGGGAGGTTGTTTGCCAGGAATCCGCAGCGATGCTTGAATCTCCGTGAAGCCGTGACGGGGGGCGTCGCGGTCGCACCGGTCGGCGAAAGGAGCGAGTCGTGGCGGAGGGCAGCGAGGCGGCCGGTGACGAGACGTCCGGAATCCGGGCCGATCCGGTCGCGGGAATCGCCCGCAACGGAGGCTCGACGGTCGTCAGCCTGGCGGGCGAGCTCGACCTCTACAACGCCCACCAGGTGCGGGAAGCGCTCCTCGAGTGCTGCGCCGAGGCGCCCGACCGGCTCGTCGTCGACCTGAGCGGCGTGAGCTTCATCGACTCGACCGCGCTCGGCGTGCTGATCGAGGCCCGGACGCGGCTGGCCAACCGGGGCGGCTTCCTGCTCGCCGCGCCCGGCCTCGAGACCCGGCGGGCGCTCGAGATCTCCGGTCTCGACCGCCACTTCGCCGTGCACGACTCGCTCGACGCGGCGCTCGCCGCGAGCGTGTAGACGCCGGTCCGCTCGATCGAGGAAGGCAGCCCACCCGGAAGGAGGATTCGAGCTGATGGCGACGACGCTGTTCCTCTGCGGGTCGGCGCCGCTCGCTCAGCGCCACGACGAGCTGACGCCGAGCGGTACCTTCCCCGGCGTGGAAGCCGCGCCGATCCTCCCGCCGGCCGAGCTCCGGCGCTATGCCGACGCGATCGTCAA
>JANMWV010000283.1:0-6393 GCA_031394165.1 Actinomycetes bacterium | reverse complement strand
TAGACCCTATGGAGTCTGAGTAGCCGTGGGCGGTTGAAGGCCGGACACTTCGTACGTTCGGGGGTTTGTCTGGCCGGAGACGGGCTCCGGCTGACCCCAGACGAAGGAGGTCCGGCCGTGTTGGAAACGATGACGTACGTGGGTCTGGATGTCCACGCCCGCTCGACGCACGCAGCCGCGATCGATGTCGTGACCGGCGAGCTGCGCCGCGCGCGCTTTGGCGGCGGCAGCGACGAGGTGATCGCGTGGTTGCAAATGCTGCCGCAGCCGCTACGTGGCTGCTACGAAGCGGGCCCGACGGGCTTCGCGCTCTACCGAGCGGCCGAAGCCACGGGGCTGCGACTCGACGTGATCGCGCCGTCGAAGACGCCTCGCGCGCCGGGCGACCGGATCAAGTCCGATCGCAAGGACGCCGAGCTGCTGGCGCGGCTGCTGCTCGCAGGCCAGCTGAAAGCGGTCGCCGTGCCCCCGCCGCCGGTTGAGGCGGCCCGCCATCTCGCTCGTGCACGCGAGCAGGTCCGCGGCGATCTGATGCGCTGCCGTCACCGCGTCTCGAAGCTGCTGCTTCTGCACGGACGCGTCTACGACGGCGGCGCCTGGACGAAGACGCACCGCCGCTGGCTCGCCCAGCAGCGCTTCGAGCAGGCCGCGACCGAGCTCGCGTACCTCGACTGCCTCGCCGCCGTCGACGGCCTGGTCGCGCGCAAGGCGGCACTCGACGAGCGGCTCTCCCGGCTGGCGCTCGAGGGAGACTGGTCGCAAACGGTCGCCAGGCTGCGCTGCTTCCGCGGCATCGACACGCTGACCGCGTTCGTGCTCTGCCTCGAGGTCGGCGACTGGACACGCTTCCCGCGGCCAGCCAAGCTCACCAGCTGGCTCGGCCTCGTCTCGTCGCTCGACCAGTCCGGCGAGAGCCGCCGCCAAGGCGCGATCACCAAGACCGGCTCCGGCTACGCACGACGGCTGCTGGTCGAGTCCGCCTGGCACTACTTGCCCCGCCCAAGCGAAGGACCCACGATCGCCGCACGCCGCGCCGGCCAGCCCGACCACGTAATCCAGATCGCGCTGCGCGCGGAGCGGCGGCTACACCGCCTCTACCAGCGCCTGCGCGAACGCGGTAAGCCCGGCAACGTCACCACCGTCGCCGTCGCCCGCGAACTCGCCTGCTTCCTCTGGGCCGCCGCCGTGGCCGACTAAACCCAACAAACAGCCGCCTGCTCAGGCGGGCGCCGGGCCACACGCTGCCGGCACGCGCGATTCTTCTATGGGCAACCAAACACGGCCACGCCCGTTCCTAGACAGCGCACGCCGGCCACGCAAGCAGGGCAATGGGGTAGCCAACCCCCGCATCATCAGACTGACCGTCAGCGACGTCGTCGCAGCGCCCGACGCCCACCCGAGCAGCAAATCACCCAGTCAACGACCGGGCGATGCGGCCTGGACCCTTGACAAGAACGCCTCCATATCAGAAGAGCGGCGCGAGTACTGCTTCGATCAGGTGCGGACCCGCCTCGGCAAACGCCGCGTGGAGCTGCTCGGCCAGCTCGTCGCAGGTCGTCGCACGCGTCGCCGGCACGCCCATCCCGGTCGCCAGCGCGACGAAATCGATGGTCGGCCGCGACAGATCGAGCAGCGCGGCGGCCTTGCCGCCGGTCTCCGTGACGCCGACGCGCTGCAGCTCCATGCGGAGGATCGCGTAGGAGCTGTTGTTCAGGATCACCGTCGTCACGTTCAGCCCTTCGCGCGCCTGCGTCCAGAGCGCACTCAGCGAGTACATCGCGCTGCCGTCGGCCTCCAGGCAGAGCACCGGCCGGTCGGGGCAGGCGACGGCGGCGCCCGTCGCCACCGGCAGGCCTTGTCCGATGGCGCCGCCGGTTAGCGTGAGGAGGTCGTGGCGCGGCGAGCCGACGGTCGCCGACGGCAGAGACACGCCGGAGGTATTCGCCTCGTCGGAGATGATCGCGTGCTCCGGCAGCAGTGCGCCGATCGTCTCGGCGAACGAATACGGATCCAGCTCGCCGCTCGGCAGCGCGGGCAGCGCCGGCTCCTGCAGCACCGGCTCGGCAGCGGGTGCGACCACGTCGGCCACTCGCTCCAGCGCAGCCACGGCATCGTCGCTGCCGCCCGCGAGGACGTGCACGGTGCAGCCGGCGGGCACGAGATCGCTCGGCTTGTCCGGGTAGGCGAAGAACGCGGCGGGCGCGCGGGCGCCCGCGAGGATCAGGTGCTCGGCCCCGGCCAGTTGATACTCGACCTGCTCCGCCAGGTAGGTCAGCCGATCGATCGCCGGCAGACCGGCTCCGCGCTCGAGCCGCGCGGGGAAGGTCTCGACCAGGAGTCGTGCGCCGCTGCCGACGCCGATCCGACTGGCCGCACGCAGGGCAGGCTCGCGCGTCGCTGCGCCGCCGAGCAGGAGCACGCACTGCTTGCCGGAGCGGAGCACGTCGGCAATGGCGGCGACCTGGGCGTCGGCGACGACAGCGCGCGCGGGAGCGGCGGGCGCGTCCTCCGCAGAGACCGCTCGCCCGCCTTCCGACCACGACACGTCGGCCGGCAGCACGAGCGTTGCGACGCGGCGTGGCGGAGTCAGCGCGGCAGCGATCGCCTCGGCTGCGTCGGCGCCGACGTCCGCAACGTCCTTCGTCGTTCGCAGCCAGCCGCCCAGCCAGTCGGCGAGCGCGTCGATGTCCGAGCTCAGCGGTGCGTCGTACTGCCGGTGGTCGACCGCGTGGTCGCCGACGATGTTCACGACCGGGGTGAAGGCGCGGCGCGCGTTGTGCAGGCCGGCGAGGCCGTTGGCAAGGCCGGGGCCGAGGTGCAGCAGGGTCGCCGCGGGGCGGTCGGCCATGCGCCCGAAGCCGTCGGCGGCGCCGGTGACGACACCCTCGTGCAGGCCCAGCACCGCGCGCATCCCTGGCACCTGGTCGAGCGCTGCGACGAAATGCATCTCGGACGTGCCCGGGTTGCCGAAGCAGACGTCGACGCCGCCGGCGACCAACGTCCGAATCAGCGCCTGGGCGCCGTTCACGTCGTACCGTGGCTCGACCGTGCGGACACGACCGTCGCAGCGTATAACCCGAAGCCTGATCATCGTCGACGCCTCGATCCGCCACAGCCGCGCGAAATACCTTCACACCGCGCTGGTCTCGGCGATCGGCGCCATCGGTGCGGCGCAGCCGCTGGCCGCGGCGCTGGCGCCGATGCCGCAGGCGGACGGGGAGCAGCCCGCGGGCGTGGGGCAGCTACCCCTACATCACGTAGCCCGCTAGCGCTTCCGGAAGATCAGGATGTCGCGCGTTCGCGACCGCAGCCACGGCGACTGCGGCGTGCCTTCGTGTGCAGCGGGAGGCGCGTACCGCGTCACCTCGAGGTCGCCGCGCATGTCCGCTGCGGCCTGGAGTGTCGTGGCGAAGTCCTGGTCGTCGGTGATCAAGGAATAGATGCCGCCGGGCGCGAGCCGCTCCGCCCGCGGGCGCAGGAACTCCTGCGTGGCCGGGAACGCCCGTCCGAGCGGGAACGGATAGTCCTCGCGCATCACGGTGTACGGCGGCTCGCCGGCGGGCAGATTCTCGACCTGGCCCTGGACGAAGCGTCCGCCGCGCGCGGCGAACGCCTGCGACTCCGTCGTTGCGGAGGGATTCACTGCGGTGACGTCCAGACCCCGCGTCCTGAGGTCGTCCGCCCACGCGAACTCGTCGGCCCGTTCCGGTCCGATGAGCAGCGCGCGACCTGCCGGAAGCGGGGCACGGCCGCCGGCACCCCCGCCGCTCGGCGGGACCACCGGAGGACCGCCGCCGGTCGGAGCGCTGGGCCACATCCCGAGCTGCTGTCCGCGCGCATACGTCTGCTCCGCGAAGGCAAACGCGTCCGCCGTCTCCTGCGTGGCAAGTGCGCCGCCGACCCCCGCCTGGAGGCTTGCAGACGTGTGCAGCCGGTGCAGCTCGTGCAGGAGTGTCTTGATCAGATCCTCCTGCGAGTCGAACGCGGCCGGCCCGAGTACGAAGCCTTCGGGCTGGAGTGTCATCGCGTAATACGGCCGCGGCATATCCGGCTGGTAGATGATCGTACGGCCGTTGACGGCCACTTCGACGGACCGTCCGGCCTGCTGGGCGTTTCGTACCTCTGCAAACTCGCTGGAGCCGAGGATCGACTGCACCTCGGAGGCGATCGTGCGCTGCAGTGGCGTCAGAGCTTCTGCAGCCGCGGCCGCCACGGGGGGCGTCTGGCCTTCCTGCGGCGGCGGCTGCTGTTCCGTGCGGCGCTCGCCCGTCATTTCCTCGTTGAGTTGGTCGACCTCGCGCTGCAGCCGATCCGTGTCGTCCTGCGCCGTCGTGACGTCACGCTGCTCAGGCGGTCTACCCGACGCGGCCGCCTGCTCGCGAAGCACGCGTAGCCGTTCCTCGAGCTCCGCGCGCCGACGCTCGTACCGCAACGCGCCCTCTTCCCACGTCCCTCGCCGATTGCCCCACTCGCGCCACCACTCGCCCTCCTGCGCGATCTGTCGCCGCGCCGCCGCGACTGCCCGGGTGCGCAGGAACCTCCAGTAGCCCTCGTTGCGCGCGGCGAGGACGAGGTCGGTGATGGTCGTGCGGAGCACGTTCAACGTCTCGCCGGGACGCGAGAGCGACGACACCAGCTCGCCGAGCTCGGCGATCGTGAGGCCGGCCCGCAGCTGCGCAAGCTCGCGGGCCCCGGCGCCGACCCGCGAGAGCGCCTCGATCCAGCCGACCTCGCGCACGAGCGCGGCGAACTCGCTGAGCGCCCTGATCGCGGCCGCTCCCGCCTTTACGAGGCCGTAGCCAGCGAAGAGGATCAGCGCGATCGTGGCGATCCCGTTGACCACCTCTCGGACGAGCAACTCGGCCCGGCGGCAGTCCGCCAACGGGCCCTGAAGCGTCCGGAACTGCAGGCGCTGGTCCTCCCAGAATGCGTCCCACACCTGGCCCGCGTTCGAGAATGCGTGGCCGATGCCGGTGAAGAACTCCTTGACCCGGAGCCAGCTGCCGCTGCCAATCGACCCGCCGGAGACGAAGTAGGCGATCATGCCGAGGACGTCGCGGATCGCGAGGCCGATGTCGACGATCGAGCGCAGGATGTCCCAGACGGCGGAGAGCAGGCCCGTGAAGATCCCGATGGCGCCGCAGACGACCCACTCGGTGAGCACCACCGCCCAGTCCGCAACCCACTCGGCGCCGGCTCCGATCGTCCCGAGGACTCCCTCGTGCTGCGGCTCGTACGCCCGTAGTGGCACGCCGAGGACGATGAGACGCTCGTAGTCACCCTGCGTCATGTCGTGCATCAACGCGTCCTCGGCGCTCCGGTCGGGCTGAGTGTGGGCGTCGACGAGCGTGAGCACGTACGCGCGCAGGGGCTGTGGGACGAGCTCGAAATTCGCGACGATCGAGTCCGAGTCGGTCCTGGTCGTCCAACCCTCGAGCAGGTCGGCGATCTTGGCGGCGTTCCACCTGGCGGCGTAGTCGATCGCGAGCGGTCCGCCGCCTTGGTAGAACATCCTTGCGAGCCGCCAGGCCGAGACGCGGTCGAGGCCGTCGAACAGGACGACCGCCATCTGTTCCTGCGTCTGACGCGTCTGCGTCTGGAGCTCCGTGAGCAGGAAGTCGGCGCCGGGACCGCCGCTTCGCATGTAGAGCCCGAACAGCTCGAGTACGCGGGTGCCGGACCCGAACACGCTGTCGAGCACGTCGACGATCTCGGCTACGACCGTCGGCGTCACGTCGTCGACGACGTTGTGCTCGATCAAGTAGTCGCGCAGGGTGCGCGCGTCCTCCACGTTCATGTCGCCGAAGAGCCACTCGACCATCGCCGCCCCGCTCATCGGGTCCTCGCGCGTGGGGCCGCGTGCTTTCAGCTCCGTCATGATCGAGCGGCAGCCGGCACCGTCGTGGCGGAGAAAGACGTTGAGGATGTCCGTGCTGTCCCAGGCCGAGGTGATCCCCTCGAGCCGGTCGACGATCGTGTCGACGCTCGTGCGGATCTCGTCGGTCGCGACGGGCACCGGCGGCGGCGGCGTGTCCGTGTGCTGCCGCTGGACGCGCCGGCCTGCCGCACCCTGCTGGACGACGTGCGTCAGCTCGTGCGCGAGCAGGTGGCGCCCGGCTCTGGACGTCGGGTTGTACTCGCCGCGGCCGAAGGCGATTCGGTTGCCGTAGGTGAAGGCGCGGGCGCCGAGCGACTGCGCATCGGCTTCGGCGTCCGGCCCCGTGTGGACGCGGACGTTGCCGAAGTCGGCGCCGAGGCGCGCCTCGAAGGAGCTTCGCACGTGGTCGGCGAGCGGCTCGCCGCTCCGGCCGAGCGTTCTGAGCGCGCCTTCAGGCGTCCGTGCGCAGGACTCGCAGAGCCCCTTCGCCTGGAGCTTCTCCTTGCCGCCGCTGG
>JANMWV010000266.1:0-7957 GCA_031394165.1 Actinomycetes bacterium | reverse complement strand
TGGGACAAGTCCTGGACAAATCGCTCCGCCGCGGCAATCTCACGCTCGCCGCGCTCCACGCGGCCCAGGGCGCCGCCGTACTCGCGCTCTCGAACGGGTTCTCGCTCCCGGTGACGGGTGCGTTCCTCCAGGCGCAGCCGGGAAGCGGCCTGCCGAAGCCCGACCGCCTGTTCGACCTTCCGATCGGCCCGCTCGTCGGCCTGTTCCTCCTGCTCGCGGCGCTCGATCACGGCGCCGTCGCCCTGCCGCCCCTGCGGGCCCGGTACGAGCGCTCGCTCGCCTCCGGCGTGAACCCGTTCCGCTGGCTCGAGTACTCCGTCTCGGCCTCGGTGATGGTCGTGCTCATCGCGATGCTGACCGGCATCGCCGACTTCGTCGCCCTGCTGGCGCTCTTCGCGGCAAACGCGGCGATGATCTTCTTCGGCTGGCTGATGGAGCTCCTCAACCCGCCCGACCGGGTGCGGACGCGCTGGCTGCCCTTCGTGCTCGGGTGCGTCGTCGGCGCCGCGCCGTGGATCGCGATCGCGACGCAGATCGCCGTCTCGGCGGAGCGCGGGAACGGGCCGCCCACGTTCGTCTACGCGATCTTCGCGACGCTCTTCGTGCTCTTCAACAGCTTCGCCGTCAACCAGGCCTTGCAGTACCGCCGGATCGGCCGCTGGCGCGACTATCGCCACGGCGAGCGGTGGTACCTGTGGCTGAGCCTCGTTGCGAAGAGCCTGCTCGCGTGGCAGGTCTTCGCGAACGCGCTCGTGCTCTGATCAGCCCGCGAGAACCTTGACGAGGACGATCAGCACGCCGAGGGATCCGTCGAGCACCGCCGTCCCCGCGGCAAGGAGCACGCTCTGTCCGACGCGCCGGCCGAACGTGAAGCCGAGCGCTGCGAGCTCGCCGACCCCGAGCACGAGTGCGAGCCAGTAGGCGCCGCCGGCGGAGAGCGCGCCGAGCCACCAGAGGCCGACGGCGACGAGCGCCGGCAGGCACGCGCGCAGCATCGGCCACTCGTAGAGGGCTATGCCGACGATGGTGGCAGCGTCGAGGCCCGCCGCGTCGGGGTCGGCCTTGCGCGCGAGGTAGCGCGCGTAGACGTGCGCGAGCCAGAGGACGATCTGGCTGCCGAGCAGCACCTCGACGGCCTGGGACGGCCGCAGCTCGTTCGTCTCCGAGAGCCCGGCGACGATCGACGTGGCGACGATCGTGCCGTAGATGCCGGCCGCGGCGTCCCGCCGTTGCGTGAAGAGGCGGCGCACGCTCGACGCCGGGCCTGGTCGTGAGGCGGTCACGCCGACAACGATGCCACGTCCGACAAGGCGTAGAGCAGGAGCACCGCGACGGTCACGGCGACCGCGGCGAGCGCCGCAGCGGTCTCGGCCGCCCGGTCGACGAGACCGGACACCTGCCAGGCGGCGAGCAGGAACTCCGCGCGATTCATGCCTGTACGACGCCGGGACCGCGGCGCGGTGTCCGGCCAGCCCCCCGTTTCGGGGTAGACGCGGGTGCCCGTGACACGGCTTTCCTCCGTCTTTCCAGGTCAGGTCGCCCGAGAGGGGCACACCTAGGCTCCTTGCGTGAGCCGCCGGCGACGACGTACCAGACGCACCACCCGCTCGTTGCCGCTGCTGGTGGGGCTCGTCGCGGTTGTCGCAGCCATCGTCACGCCCGCCTACGCCAGCTCCCAAAGCGGCCCCGCAGGCGCCGGTCAGGGAGTCGTCTCCGGCTTCACGGTCTCGGGAATCCAGTGGCAGCTCGGCGAGGGGGACGCGCTCTCGGGCGTCACCTTCCAGCTGAGCCCGGCCAAGCTGAGCCCGGCCAGCGCCCGCTCGGTGCGAGTCCGCGTGACGGCCGGGGGCTCGTGGAGCTCCTGCTCTGTCGCCGGCGGATCGGCGTCGTGCCCGCTCCCCCGCGGGACAGCCGTCGCCGACGCGGCCGCGCTGGCCGTCGTCGCCTACTAGCCTCTGGAGCTCAGGCGTCGATGTCGGCGCCGGCGAAGAGCTCGTCGACCGCGTCCTGGAGCGGCCCGGGCTCAACGGGAAGCTCGCGGCAGACCTCGCGTGCCCGCTCGAGCAGCGAACGGTCGCGGCGGATGTGCGCAAAGTGCAGATCGGAGAGGCCGGACTGGCGCGTGCCGAGGAAGGCGCCGCCGCCGCGCAGGTCGAGGTCGACCTCCGCGAGCTCGAACCCGTCGGTCGACGCCTCGAGCGCCTCGAGGCGTTTCTGGGCGGTCTCGGTCAGCTCCTCCTTCGCGCGCGACACGAGCAGGCAGTAGGACTGCTCGCCGCCGCGGCCGACGCGGCCGCGCAGCTGGTGGAGCTGCGCGAGACCGAAACGGTCCGCCTCCTGGACGATCATCACGGTCGCGTTCGGAACGTCGACGCCGACCTCGATCACCGTCGTCGCAACGAGGACGTCGAGCTCGCCCGCCTTGAAGCGCGCCATCACGTCGCGCCGCTCGGCAGGCTTGATGCGGCCGTGCAGGCAACCGACGCGGAAGTCGCCCAGCTCGGCGCCGCGCAGGCGTTCCGCCTCTGCTTCCGCGGCGCGCGCGAGCGTCGTCTCCGACGCCTCGACGAGCGGGCAGACGACGTAGGCCTGGCGACCCTCCCGCAACAGCCGGGTCAACCGCGTGTAGGCGGCCGACGCTTTCTCCTCGGTGATCCACTTCGTGACGATCGGCTTGCGCGACGCAGGGGGCTTTGCGATCTCGGACACGGCGAGGTCGCCGTACACCGTGAGCGCCAGCGTGCGCGGGATCGGTGTCGCGGTCATATGCAGTACGTGCGGCGCGCGGCCCTGCGTGAGCGCCTTGCGTTGCGCGACGCCGAAGCGGTGTTGCTCGTCGACGACGGCGACCGCAAGGTCGCGCAGCTCGACGCCCTCCTGGATCAGCGCATGCGTGCCGACGACGACGTCGACCTGCTGGGCGAGCTCGCGCTCGCGCTTCTTCGACGCGCTCGTCAGCAGCGCGCACGTGACGCCGAGCTCCTGGCAGAGGTCGGCGATCGTCAGGAAGTGCTGCTCTGCGAGCGTCTCGGTCGGCGCCATCAACGCGCCCTGCCGCCCGTTCTCGACCGCCCGCAGGAGCGCGTACAGCGCGACGACCGTCTTGCCGGAGCCGACGTCGCCCTGCAGCAGCCGCTGCATCGGCGACGTGCGCGCGAGGTCGCCGTCGATCTCACGGATCGCCTGCTCCTGGTACGGCGTGAGCGCGAACGGCAGCGCCTTGCGGTAGCGCTCGATCAGCTCGCCCGGTGCGCCGAGCGACGGCGCGAGCGTGTGCTCGCGCTCCGCCGCGCGCCGCGCGATGCCGACCTGCAGGAGGAGCAGCTCCTCGAACGCGAGGCGCCGGCGACCGGTCTCTGCCTCCGCGGCGGACGCAGGATGGTGCACGACGGCGAGCGCGTCGCCTTTGAGCGGTAGCCGCTCGCGGACGCGCACGTCGGCGGGCAGCGGGTCGTAGTAGTCGTGCGCGTGCGGCAGCGCCGCCGCAACGAGGGCGCGGATCTTCTTCGGCGTGATCTCCTCGCCAGCGGGATACACCGGCGCGAAGTCCGCAGTCGCGTCGCCCTCGCCGAGGTCGTATGCCTTGACGTCGAAGCCGTACTTGCCGGGGCGACCGCGCAGCCGCATGCGCACGCCCGGTGCGAGCTGGTCCTTCAGCCACGGCTGGTTGAAGAACGTCGCACTGACGGACGCCGTGCCGTCGGAGATGCGGACCGTGAGGATCGTCAGCCGGCCCCGCCGTCGCGAGCTGACGTTCAACACCTCGCCGGCGATCACGACCTCGTTGTCGCCACCGAGCGCTGCGATCGTCACCTCGGCCGCCGCGGCCTCGTAGCGGCGCGGACGGTGCTCGAGCAGGTCGCGCACCGTCTCCAGCCCGAGCCTCGCCAACTTCCTCTTCACGGCTGCGCCGACGCCCGGCAGGGTGTCGAGTGCCGCCTCGAGCCGGCGCGGCTGTGGACGCCCACGGGTCACCGGCCAAGTCCGGGGATGGTCCAGGCTGGCGAATCCCGTCAATGGACGGGTCGGTGTCTGGGTGCTCGGCGCCAGAGCACGATCGAGTATTCCCGAGGGTCCGGACGGAGCCGGGTCACGCAGGACGCAGGCGCACGACCGCCGCGAGCCCGCCGCCCGGGGCGTCGACGAGCTCGACCTCGCCCCCGTCCGCCTCGACGAGCCGCCGCACGATCGCGAGCCCGAGCCCCGAGCCGCCGCCGCCCGTGCGTGCGCGCCAGAACCGGTCGAAGGCCCGCGCGCGCTCCTCGGCGGTGAGCCCCGGGCCTGCGTCACGGACGCGCAACTCGGCCCACGGCTTCCCGGCCTGCACCGACACGCCGATCGCGCTTCCGTGTGGTGCGGCGTCGAGTGCGTTGGCGAGCAGGTTGTCGAGCACCTGCACGAGCCGCTCCGGCGCCGCGCGCACGAGCACGGGCTCTTCGGCGCCGGACACCGCGAGCGTGACCCCGTGCTCGTCGGCGAGCGCGCGCCAGTGCTCCCTGCGCTCGCGCGCAACGGCACCCGCATCCACGACCGCGGCAGGCGCAGTGCCTGCGTCGGCACGGGCGAGCACGAGCAGTCCCTCGACGAGCTCGCCGAGCCGCTCCGCCTCGCGCAGTGCGTTCTCGACGTCGCCGTTCTCGAGCCGCAGGCGCAGTGCCGTCAAGGGCGTGCGCAGCTCGTGCGACGCGTCGGCGACGAAGTCGCTCTGCGAGCGCACGAGCTGCCCGAGCTTCACCACCGTCTCGTTGAACACCCGGGCGAGCGAGCGCACCTCGGGAGGCCCGTCGAGCTCCGGCGCCCGCAGGTCGAGGTCGCCTGCGCCGACGGCGGCCGCCGCGCGCTCGAGGTCGCGCAACGGCCGCGTCACGAAACGGGCGAGCCGAACGCCGACCAGCGCCGCCCCGGCGAGCACGACCGCCGCGATCGCCGCGAGCATGAGCCAGTAGCGAACGATGCGCGAGTCGACGGCGGACGTCCTGAAGGTGACGCGCACGGCGCCGTGCACCTTGCCGCCCGACGCGACCGGCACCGCGACGTAGAGCAGGTTCGCGTGCAGCGTGTTCGAGTGTCGCGTGCCGGACGCGACGCCACCGTTCAGCGCTTTCGCGATCTCGGGCCGAGACGCGAAGCTCTCGGCGCCGGCGACTCGCGCGCTCGTGTCGATGAGTGCGAGCCCCCGCTTGTCGACGATCACGACCCGCGCTCCGCTCGAATGCGCATAGTCGAACGCGAAGCGTGCGGCGGTGAGGAGTTGCGTTCGCGAGCCGGTCTGCACGCCGTCCTCGGCGACCGACGCGAGCGTCGTCGCGTCGTGCTCGATCTTCCGCTCGAGGTCCTTGCGTTGCGTCCGCTCGTTTTGCACACCGAGCGGTACCTCCAGCGCGACGAGCACGAACAGGGCGACGCCGAGATACCCGAGGAGAAGCCTGCGCGTCACGCCGCGCGCAGTCGAAAGCCGACGCCGCGGACCGTCTCGATCCAACCCGGATCGCCGAGCTTGCGGCGCAACGCCGCGACATGCACGTCGATCGTCTTCGACGAGCCGAGCCAACTCGTCTCCCAGACGTCTTCGAGGAGCCGCCGCCGGCTGAGCGCCGCACCGGGATCGCGCGCGAGCGCTGCGAGGAGATCGAACTCCTTCGGCGTCAGCGCAAGGTCGCCGCCGTCGAGCGTCGCCCGGCGCGCACGCTCGTCGATCTCGAGCCCACCGACACGAAGCGGCTCGTACGTCGCCCGGCGCTCGGACGTTCGGCGCGTGACGGCCCGGATGCGCGCGATCAGCTCGCGCAGCCCGAAGGGCTTGACGACGTAGTCGTCGGCACCGAGCTCGAGCCCGACGACGCGGTCGGACTCCTCGCCGCGCGCCGTGACGATGATGATCGGCACGTCCGAGCGCTCGCGCAGGCGCCTGCAGACGTCGAGCCCGTCGATGTCCGGGAGTCGCAGGTCGAGCAGCACGAGGTCGGCGGGCGCTGCCGCCAGCGCTTCCTCGCCCGTGGCTGCGCGGTCGACGACGAAGCCCTCGCGACGGAGACCGTCGGCGAGCGGCTCCGCGATCGAGTCATCGTCTTCGACGAGCAGGATCCGCACGACCTCATTGTCCCTGCAATCGCGACCGGCGCCGTCGGCACTTGGCCGAATCTTTACTGCGGCTAACCCGAAGCCTGGCACATCGCTCTCCCGGCCTTGGCAGGGCGCCTTCTACGGTCGCTGCATCGACCAAGGAGGTGCTCTGATGAAGAAGATCCACGTAGCCACGATCTCCCTGTTGCTCGCGCTCGCCGCCGTGCTCGGCACGTTCGCGGCGACCCGCACTGCGTCGCTCGGCACGGCAAGCCGGCAGGCCGGCACCGTGGCCTACACGACGCGGGTCAAGCAACTCGACGCGTTCTCGGCGAAGCTCCGACAGGAGCTGGCCGCGAAGCCGGCGCAGTTGCAGACCCCCGCACGCACGTCCATCGCGCCGCGGATCGTCTACCGCCGTCCGCCCGCGATCGTCGTCGTCAAGCACACGCAGCACGGTGACGACGGCTTCGAGGCTGCCGGCGGTGGCGGCAATGACTAGTCACGCCGGACGGCTCTACGCAGTCGCGCTCGGCCTCGTCGTGTTCTTCCTCGCCTGGGTCGGCGTCGCCGCCCGCCCCTGGGCGACCGCGGCACCCGATCCGCGGCTGCAGGCGCTCGCGGCTCGCACGGCGCAGTTGAATCAGCAGGCGAAGCTCGTGAACCAGATCGTCGCGCAGCGCGCTCAGCTCGCCCAGGTCACGCGGAACCGGCAGCTCGCGTCTGCTGCCGCCGCACCGGCTGCGGTGAAGATCGTCACGCTGCCGCCGTTGACGATCACGAGGACCTCGTGATGGAGCGGCGCACGTTCCACGCGATGGGCACGGAGATCGAGCTCCTCGTCGACGCGGAGGGCGCAGAGCGTGCGCTCGACGCGGCGGAGAACGAGGTGCACAGGCTCGAGGCGCTGCTCTCGCGGTTCCGCGACGACTCGGAGCTCTCGCGCCTGAACCGGGACGGAGCGATCGAGCCGGGGCCTGATCTCGAGCGCATCGTCGCGCTCGCACTCGAGGCTCGCGACCGCACGGCCGGCCGTTTCGACCCGACCGTGCACGACGCGCTCGTCGCCGCGGGCTACGACCGCACGTTCGAGCAGCTGCCGGCGGACGGGGAGACCACCTCTCCGTCGCCGGCGGCGGGACGCGTGCGGCTACAGCCGGGCCGCATCGAGCTCGACGCCGGTGTCCGCCTCGACCTCGGCGGCATCGGCAAGGGCTACGCGGCCGAGCGTGCCGCCGAGCTGCTCGCGACCGCCGGTCCGTGCCTCGTCAACGCCGGCGGCGACATCGCGATCCGCGGCGGCTCGTGGCCCGTCGGCGTCGAGAACATGACGCTTCAGCTCGACGGCGGCGGGCTCGCGACGTCCGGCCGCGACCGCCGCCGCTGGCAGCGGGAAGGACGCGAGCTCCATCATCTGATCGACCCGTCCACCGGCGAGCCCGCCGTGACCGACCTCCTGCGCGTCACGGTCGTCGCGGCCGACGCGGTCGACGCGGAGGTCGCGGCGAAGTCGCTCTTCCTCCTCGGCTCGAAGCGTGCCGCGGCCGAGGCGGACGCACAGGCGACGCCGGCCGTGCTCGTCACCGAGGACGGCCGCACGCTGCTCGCGGGAGGTCTCGCATGACCCACGATCCGACCTTCTGGCTGCTCGCGCGCGCGAGTGGGCTCACGGCATACGTGCTGCTGACGCTCTCAGTGCTCGCGGGCCTCGTCGTCAAGTCGCGGCCGCTCGGCCGCGCGCTCAAGACGGCCGCGGTCGTCGACGTGCACCGCTTCCTCGCACTCCTCGGTCTGGGGATGCTCGCGCTGCACGGCGTCGCGCTCGTGCTCGACCGCACGGTGCACATGCCGCTCGCCGCACTGTTCGTCCCGTTCCTGTCGTCCTACCGGCCGA
>JANMWV010000256.1:0-9963 GCA_031394165.1 Actinomycetes bacterium | reverse complement strand
GCTCGGCGGGCTCCTGCTCTTCCACGACGCCGTCGGTGCCGTCCCGCTGCGTCGAGTGGAGGATCCTGCCCTCACCGAGCCAGAACGCGACGTGATCGGCCGACCGCTCGTCGCCGTACGTGACGAGGTCGCCGGCCCGGGCATCCCCGTCGAGGGGTGAGCCCGCGTCCTCCTGCTGGTCGGCATCGCGCGGCACGAGCCGCCCGGTCGCTCGGAAGCCCATGTGCACGAGGCCGGAGCAGTCGATGCCGGCCGCGGTCATCCCGCCCCAGAGATACGGCGCACCGAGCAGGCCTCGGGCCCAGTCGACGGGATCGGCGGCCTGCGCCTCGAGCCAGGCGGGGTCGGGCTCGCCGCCGAGGGCGTCCTCGCGGATCCATCCCGGGTAGTGGTAGGCGGTGCGGATGCGGGCCCAGCCGTCGTGGCGCTCCTCGACGGTGAGCGGCTCGCCGGCCAGCAACTGCGTGACCTGCTCCGCGTCCTCGGACGGCCCGACGTAGACGGGAGTCAGCTCACGGACGGAGTGCATGTGCCGCGACGGTAGCAATCGAACGTGTGTTCGCCTAGCATCCCCGACGATGCAACTGAGGCTCGATGCCGCGGACCGGCTCGTGGAGCTCGTCGAGGAGCGGCGGGGGCCGGTGGTCGCCGAGGAGGCTGCCCGTCGGCTGTTCGCCTTGCGGCAGACGCCGGTCGGACTCGCGCGGTCGCTGCTCGCGGAGGTGGTGGACACCGACGCGCGGCTCGCGTGGAGCGGCGACGCGGTCTCGCTCGCGCGGCCGCTCGGGCACGAGCTCCTGCTCGAGGACGCGACGTACGTCGTGGTCGACCTGGAGACGACCGGCCTCCGCCCCGGGTCGTCCCAGATCTGCGAGATCGGCGCCGTACGGGTGCGGGGCTTCGAGCTCGTCGACGAGTTCGAGACGCTCGTCAACCCGGGGATGGCGATGGGCCCGGGCGTCGCCGCGCTCACCGGGCTCGACGACCGGCAGCTGAGGCAGGCGCCGCCGCCCGCGGTCGCGGTCAGCCGGTTCCTGCAGTGGGCCGGCGACGCCGTGCTCGTCGCGCACAACGCGCGCTTCGACCTGGCGTTCCTCGACCGCGAGACGGAGCGGCTGACCGGGTCGCGTATCGCCGCGCCTGTCGTCGACACCGTGCCGCTCGCACGGCGGCTCCTCGGAGGGCGCGTACCGCGCGCGAGCCTTGCGCAGCTGTCGTACTTCCTCGGGACGTCGGTGCAGCCGTGCCACCGCGCCTTGCCTGACGCGCAGGCGACGGCGGAGGTGCTGCTCGCGCTGATCGGGCTGGCGCAGGAGCGCGGCGCGCGCACCGTGTCGGATCTCATCGGGCTCGCCGCGACGCAGCGGCGGCGCGTGTGGGACAAGCGCGAGCTCGCGTTCGGCGCCCCGGCACGCCCAGGCGTCTATCTGTTCCACGATCGCAACGAGCTGCTGCTCTACGTCGGTCGCGCGCGCGACCTGCGGGCGCGCCTGCGTTCGTACTTCCGGTCGGAACGGCAGCGGCCGGCGGTGGAGGCGGCGGTAGGCGCGGTCGCGCGGATCGAGTGGCGGGTGCTCGGTTCCGAGCTCGAGGCGGCGCTCGAGGAGCTGCGGCTGATCCGCGAGCTGCGTCCGCCCGCGAATGCGCGCATCGCGCGGCCGGACCGCTACGTGTGGCTGAAGCAGCGCGGCGAAGGGGTTGTAGCGTCGGCGACGCCGACCGCACTCGGGCCGATCCGCTCGCGGCGGCGCGCGCAACTGGCAGCGCGGGCGCTGCACGCCGACGATCTCGAGCGGCCGTCGCTCGCATTGCCACGGCTACGGCGCCGGCTGCGCGAGCTGTCGGACGCGCGTCGCTACGAGGACGCGGCGCGGCTGCGTGACCGGATCGACGCGCTCGAGCGCGTCTGCCGCGAGCTCGACCGCCTCGAGGGCCTGCGCGCGGTGCAGCGCTGCCTCGTCGTCCCCTCCGCAGAGCCCGGACATGCGCGCGCGTTCTTCGTCGCCGGCGGGCGCGTGGCGGCCGAGCGCACGCTCCCCCCGGGCGGCGGCGCGCACCTCGAGATCGAGGCAGGGCTTGCCGCGGCGAAGCGCGCGCTCGCCGAGGACGAGCCGGGCGACCTCGACGAGCTCTTCCTCGTCGGCACGTTCCTGCGGCGCCCGCCTGCCGAGCTGATCGTCGTCCCGCTCGAGAAGCAGGCGATCCTCCGCGCCGCCGCAAGGGTCAGCGCTCCGCCAGCCACCGGCCAGCCCCGTCCTGTCCCGGGGTCTGACCCCAAGGCGGCGCCAAGCGAGCCGAGTCTGTTCTAGGTCGGCGGGAGTTCGGGGACCGGCTCCTGCGGGCCGGGCTCGAAGAGGGGCTCCCGCTCGATCGGCGCGAGCTCGCCGGCGCGGATCTGCTCGGCCCAGTGGCACGCCACCGTCTGGCCCGGGAGGAGCGCGCGCAGCGGTGGATCCTCCTCGCGGCAGCGCGTCGGCTGCACATACGGGCACCGCGTGTGGAAGCGACACCCGTGTGGCGGATTCGCGGGGCTCGGCAGGTCGCCCTGGAGCAGGAGCGGCTGCCGCTTGCGCTCGATCACCGGGTCGGGGATCGGCACGGCCGAGAGCAGCGAGATCGTGTACGGGTGCAGCGGCGTCTCGTACAGCGCCTCCGCCGGCGCGACCTCGACGACGGCGCCCAGATACATGACGGCGATCCGGTCGGAGATGTGCCGCACCACGGCGAGGTCGTGCGAGATGAAGAGATACGTCAGGTCGAAGTCCTTCTGGAGCGACGCGAGCAGGTTCAGGATCTGCGCCTGGATCGAGACGTCGAGCGCCGACACCGGCTCGTCGGCGACGACGAAGTCCGGATTCACCGCGACCGCGCGCGCGACGCCGATGCGCTGCCGCTGGCCACCCGAGAACTCGTGCGGGTAGCGGCTCATCGCGTCGGACGGCAGGCCGACGATCTCCAGCAGCTCGCGCACGCGCTTGTTCACGTTGCCGCGCGACGCGAGCCCGTGCGTCCGCAGTGGCTCGCCGACGATGCGCCCGACGCTGTGCCGCGGGTTCAGCGACGCGTACGGATCCTGGAACACCATCTGCATGCGCCGGCGCAGCGGCTGGAGCTCCGACTCGCTGAGCTTCGAGATGTCCTGCCCGTCGAACGTGACCGTCCCCGAGGTCGGCTCGTACAAGCGGATGATCGCGCGCCCCAGCGTCGACTTGCCGCAACCCGACTCTCCGACAAGACCGAGCGTCTCGCCGCGCTTGATCTCGAGCGACACGCCGTCGACCGCCTTGATGTCGCCGACGTGCCGGTCGAGCACCACACCGCTCTTGATCGGGAACCAGACGCGCAGGTCTTCGAGCTCGACGAGTGCGCTCATACGGCCGCGGTCTCCAGGCGCCACGCGTCCTCCGGCACCGGGTTGAAGCACGCGACACGGTGCCCCGGCGCGACCTCGACCAGCTGCGGCACCTCGAGGCGCGACTGCTCCACCTCATACGCGCAGCGCGGCGCGAACGGGCACGCGCTCGGCGGCTGAAGCTGGTCGCGCGGCGCACCGTGGATCGGGCGCAGCTCGCGGCCGCGAGGCGTGTCGAGCCGCGGCACGCTCTGCAGCAGCCCGAGCGTGTACGGATGCCGCGGCGTCGCAAACACCTGATCCGCGCTGCCCGCCTCCATCACCATGCCGCCGTACATCACGTGCACGCGCTCGCACATGCCGGCGACGACACCGAGGTCGTGCGTGATGAGAATCAGCGCCGTGTTGCGCTCTGCGACGAGGGAGCGCAGCAGGTCGAGGATCTGCGCCTGGATCGTCACGTCGAGCGCCGTCGTCGGCTCGTCGGCGATCAGGAGCTTCGGCTCGCATGCGAGCGCCATCGCGATCATCGCGCGCTGCCGCATGCCGCCGGAGAACTGGTGCGGATAGTCCTTCAGCCGCGCCTCGGCGCTCGGGATGCCGACCTGATCGAGCAACTCCGCCGTGCGTATCGTCGACGCCCGCTTGTCGAGCCCGAGGTGCGTTTGCAGCGACTCGCGGATCTGCCGCCCGATCGTCAGCACCGGGTTCAGGCTCGTCATCGGATCCTGGAAGATCATCGCGATGTCGCGGCCGCGGATGCGCCGCAACTCCCGGTCGGGCCGCCCGATCAGGTCCTGCCCCTCGAAGAGTGCGCGGCCGTTCGTCACCTTGCCGTTGCGCGCGAGGATGCCGAGCAGCGCCAGCGACGTGACGCTCTTGCCGCATCCCGACTCGCCGACGAGCCCGAGGGTCTCGCCCGGCGCAATCGAGAACGACACGCCGTTGACGGCGTACACGGGCCCGCGCATCGTCCCGAAGCGGACGTGCAGGTCGTCGACGACGAGCAGAGGCTCAGACACGGCCACGCAGCTTCGGGTCGAGTGCCTCGCGCAGGCCGTCGCCGATCAGGTTGAAGCCGAGCACGGAGATGACGATCGCGATCCCCGGGATGACCGCGAGCCACGGCGCGCTCTGGAGGTAGCGGTCGACCTCCGTCAGCATCGTCCCCCACTCCGGCGTACCTGGATCCTGGGGGCCGAGGCCGAGGAAGCCGAGGCCGGCGACGTCGATGATCGCCGTCGCGAGCGCGAGCGTCCCTTGCACGATCACCGGCGACATTGCGTTTGGCAGGATGTGCGACGCGAGGATCTTGCGTCGCGGCACGCCGACCGATCGCGCGGCGAGCACGAAGTCGTTCTCGCGCTGCGCGAGGATCGACCCGCGAAGCAGGCGTGCGAAGATCGGAATGTTCGTCACGCCGACGGCGATCATGATCTGGAAGATGCCCGGGCCGAGCGCGGCGACGATGCCGATCGCGAGCAGCAGGCCGGGCACCGCGAGCATCACGTCCATCGCGCGCATGATCAGACTGTCGAAGAAGCCGCCCAGGTACCCGGCGATCGCGCCGAGAACGAGTCCGATCGAAAGCCCGACGGTCACCGAGACGATGCCGATCAGCAGCGAGTAGCGCGCGCCGTAGAAGATCCGCGTCAGCTCGTCGCGCCCGAGCTGGTCGACGCCGAACCAGTGCGCCGCCGACGGGCCGGGGCAGCACCCCTTCTGCACGAGCGACAGATCCTGTGCGCGCGGGTCGAAGGGTGCGAGCAGAGGCGCGAACACCGCGATGCCCACGAACAGCGCGACGAGGACGAAGCCGATGATCGCGCCCGGATTCCGGCGGAGCCGCTGCCATGCATCGCGCCAGAGCCCGCCGGCTCCGTCGAACGCAAGCTCGGTGGCCTCGAGCTCCGCGACGCTCACGAGACGCGGATCCTCGGATTGATGATCGCGTAGGAGATGTCGACGACCAGGTTCACGAGCACGAACACGATCGCGACAAAGAGGATCCCGCCCTGGAGCACGGGATAGTCACGGTTGAAGATCGCGTCCTTGAGCCAGGTGCCGATCCCCGGCCACGCGAACACCGTCTCGGTCAGCACCGCACCGGAGAGCAGCAGACCCGTCTGCAGCCCGATGATCGTCGAGACCGGCAGCAACGCGTTGCGCAATACATGACGCGTGTCGACGATGTGCGGCGCCAAGCCTTTCGCCCGCGCGGTGCGGACGTAGTCCTCGTTCTGCACGTCGAGCACTGCCGCACGTGTGATGCGTGCGACGACGGCAAGCGGAATCGAGCCGAGCGCGATCGCCGGCAGGAGCAGGTGCTTCAGCACGTCCAGCAACTGACTCCACTGGCCCTGGATGACCGCGTCGAGCACGTAGAAGTTCGTGGGATGCTTCGCCTCGCTCAAGACGCTCTCCCGACCGATGCTCGGCAACCAGCCGAGCTTGACGGCGAAGATCCATTTGAGAATCAGCCCGAGGAAGAAGATCGGGATCGAGATCCCGATCAGCGAGCCGATGAGGCTGAGGTGGTCGAAGATGCTGCCGTACCGTTTCGCGGCGAGGAACCCGAGCGGGATGCCGAGCGCGATCGCGAAGATCATCGCCGCGAGCGCCAGCTCGATCGTCGCGGGAAAGCGGTGCTCGAACTCATACGTGACGGTGCGCCGGCTCGAGATGCTGACGCCGAAGTCGAGCTTCCCGACCGTCTGCAGGTAGCCCCAGTACTGCTCGTAGAGCGGCCGGTCGAGCTTCAGCTGGTGCCGGATCTGCGCGATCGACGCCGGCGTCGCGCGCTCACCGAGCAAGGCCTGCGCCGGCGAGCCCGGCAGCAGCCGGATCCAGCCGAACACGAGGATCGAGAGCCCGAGCAGGATCGGGACGAGGAGGAACAGCCGGCGGACGACGAAGCGAAGCATCTAGTCGTCCGCCGGCATTGCTCCTTCGACCCTCCTACTTTCCGTAATAGACGGACGCGAACGGCTCCAGTGAGACCGGGCTCGGCTTGTAGCCGAGCACGTTCTTCTGGAACGCGAGCGCCGGCGAGCTGTGCACGTACGGCACGACCGGCAGGAACTTCATCACGGCGATCGACGCCTGCTGGTACAGCGCCTGCCGCTTCTCGAGGTTCGTCTCCGAGTCAGCCTTCTGCAACAGGCTGAACAGCGACGGGTTGTTGAAGCCGAACTGGTCGTTCTGCGCACCGAAGTGCACGTTGAGGAAGTTGGCCGGGTCGCCGAAGTCGCCCGTCCAGCCGAGCAGGTAGACCTGCGCCTTCCCGCTCTGCACGGATCCGAGGTAGTCCGGCCGCCACGGAGCGGAATGGAACGTCACCTTGAAGCCCGACTTCTCCAGACTCGCGCCGAACGCCTCAGCGTTCTTCTTCGGGTCCGGCATGTATGGCCGGGAGACGCTCGTCGGATACCAGAAGTCGACCGGCACCGGCAGCGTCAGCCCCGCCTGCTGGAGAAGCTGCTTCGCCTTGTCCGCGTTGTACGGGTAGCTCGGCACGCCCTTCGTCGCGTAGCCGACGACCTGGTTCGGCAGGAACTGGTTCGCCACCTGCCCGCGGCCCGCGTAGAATGACGTCACGACGCTCGCCCGATCGAGACCGTAGGCAAGCGCCTCGCGGACATGAATGTCGTCGAACGGCTTCATCTTCTGGTTGATGCCGACGTAGCCGACGTTGAACGCCGGGCGGCTGAGGATCTTCAAGCTGCCGCTCGACGCGATCGAGTTGATGTCGGCCGGGTCGACGAGGTCGTACCCCTGAATCTCACCCGTCTGCAACGCCTGCAGCCGTGCCGCGTTGTTCGCGATCGGCTTGAGAATGATGTTCTTGATCCTCGGCTTCGCACCCCAGTAGGTCGGGTTCGCCGTCAGCACGAGCTTGTCGCCCACCGTCCACGACTTGAGCATGTACGGGCCGGTGCCGATCGGGTGCTGCGTGCCGAACGTCCCCGCGGCATGGAAGACGCCGTTCGAGTCGACCGTGCCTGCGTCCGCCTGGTACTTCTTCAGCGCGGTCGGGCTCGCGATGCCGAAGTTCGTCAGCGCGAGCGCGCCGATGAACGACGACGACGGACGGGTGAGGAAGATCGTCACCGTCGACTTGCCCTTCGCCTTACAGCCCTTGTACAGGCTCTTGTCCGGTCCCGGGTTGCCCGCGGCGGGATGCGCAAAGCCGCCGAACACGGTATTCCAGTAGTAGCTCACCGCGTCGCTCTGGAGCGGCGCCGGGAAGTTGAACCAGCGGCTGAAGTTGAAGCAGACCGACGCGGCGTTGAACGCCGTGCCGTCCTGGAACTTCACGTTGCTGCGCAGCGTGAACGTCCACGCGAGGCCGTTCTTCGCGCCGGACCACTTCGTCGCCAGCGCCGGCACGACCTGCGTCGAGCCGAGCTTCAGGCCGACGAGGCCTTCGAAGATCTGGTCGATCGGCCGCAGCGACTCACCGTCGGAGACGAGCGGCCCGTCGAGCACGACCGGATCGGACGCAGTGCCGAAGACGAGCGTGTCGCTCGCGTTCGACCGCGCCATTGCCGCCGTCGCCACGAGCATTGCGATCGCGGCCAGTCCGAGTGCGGCGACCCAAAGAGTCCTTTTCCGCCTCACGAATCCCTCCTTATTCGCGTCCCATGATGGGTTCGGCGGGATCATAGGGCATACAAGCGGGGCGGCCTTGCGACCGCCCCGGCTTCGATTTCGACCTAACTTTTGGCGCTTACGCGGCTACGGAAATGAGGTCGCGCAGCGCGCCGAGCCGGGCGAGTGCCTGACCCTCGAGCTGGCGGACGCGTTCACGCGTCAGGTCGAGCTCGTGCCCGATCGCCTCGAGCGTCCACGGCTCGCCCTCGAAGCCGAACCGCAGCTCGAGGATGCGCCGCTCGCGTTCCGGGAGCGCGTCGAGCGCACGCCGCACGCCCTGGCGGCGAAGCGACTCCTCGGCCTCCTCGAACGGGTCGGCGGCCTCGCGGTCGGCGAAGAGGTCTCCGAGCTCGCCCTCGTCGTCCGCAGCGACCGTCTGGTTCAGCGAGACGGACGCGTGCGCGGCGCCGAGCGCCTCGTCGATGTGCTGCATCGGCAGGCCGGTCGCCTCGGCGAGCTCCTCCTTCGTCGGCTCGCGGCCGAGCTCGACCTCGAGCCGCCGCGATGCGCGCGACAGCTTCTGCTGGCGCTCGACGACGTGCACCGGGACGCGGATCGTGCGCGCGTGATTCGCGACCGCGCGCTGCACCGACTGGCGGATCCACCAGGTCGCGTACGTGGAGAACTTGTAGCCGCGGCGCCAGTCGAACTTCTCGACGGCGCGGTTGAGACCGAGCGTTCCCTCCTGGATGAGGTCGAGGAACGGCACGCCCAGGCCGCGGTAGCCCTTCGCGATCGAGACGACGAGCCGCAGGTTCGACTCGATCATCCGGCGCTTCGCCGTCGGGTCGCCGCGCTCGATGCGCTTCGCGAGCATGACCTCCTCGGCTGCGGTCAGCAGCTTGTGGCGGCCGACATCGGCGAGAAAGAGCTGGAGACTGTCGGCAGCGCCGGACGCAGCGGCGACGGGGGCCGGCGCGGGCGCGTCGTCATCTTCGTCGTCGGCCTTCTTCTTGGCAGGCGCAGCCCCCTTCGCTCCCGCGACGGGCGCGCCGACGTCGAGCCCGATCCGCTCGAGCTCGCGGGTCAGCTCCTCGACGTCCTGGTCGGTCAGGTCGAGCTCGAGCGCGAACGCCTCGAGCTCGGTCGGCTCGACATAGCCGCGCTCCTCGGCGCCCTCGACGAGCGCCTTCGCCTGATCGGTCTCGAGCAACTCGGAAAGCTGGTTCTGCGTCAGGGTCTGCTCAGTCCTTTCGGTCCTGCATCGAGAACATCCGCAAGCCTTCTCACTCTAGGAGCGAAATCCTCCGGTTACCAGGGGTACCGTCGGCCCTCTCGACATTTCGAACGTGACGGGCGCCCTGGTATTCCGCCGAACACGGCCAATCGGTTTTGCGCACGCAACGGGAAACCCCGCCTGACACGATTCTACGACGTTTTCCGGACAGGGAAAGTTGGCCGTTCAGGACGCCTTGCGGCGTCCCCGGGCTGCTGGCTTGGCGGGCTTGGCGGCCTTGGTAGGCCGGCCCGGCGTGCGCTTGGGCTTGGTCGAGGGTCCCTTGGCGCGGCGCTCCGCCAGCAGCTCCACGGCCCGGTCGAGGTCGATCTGCTGGGGATCGTCGCCCGTGCGCAGGCTGGCATTCGTCTCGCCGTCGGTGACGTAAGGCCCGAAGCGGCCTTCCTTGACGACGATCGGCTTCTGGGTCACCGGGTCGACGCCGACCTCCTTGAGCGGCGGCTTCGCCTCGCCCCGCCCGCGGCGCTCCTTCGGCTTCGCGAGGACGGCCTTCGCCTCGTCCAGGTCGAGCGTCAGCAACTGTTCCTCCGTCTCGAGCGAGCGCGACTCCTTTCCCTGCTGCACGTACGGGCCGTAGCGGCCGTTGCGCGCGACGATCTCCTCGCCGTCCTCGCCGACGCCGATCACCCGCGGCAGCTGCAGCAACTGGAGCGCGTCCCCGAGCGTGATCGTGTCGAGCGACATCGACTTGAAGAGCGACGCCGTCGGCGGCTTGTCCTTC
>JANMWV010000252.1:0-7895 GCA_031394165.1 Actinomycetes bacterium | reverse complement strand
GCGACTGTTTCTCTATCTCCCGCTCTCGGTCGCCATCAAGGAGCGTCTCCTCCCCCTTGTGCTCGTCGACGACTCGCTCGTCGTTGCATCCGCGTTCGTCGACGCCGATCTGTCCTATCTACGGGAGCGCTTCCCCAACCTCGCCGTGGCGCTCGTCGTCTCTCCGCGCAGGGAGATCCTCGAGGCGCTGCAACGCGTCGCCGCGTAAGGCGCCGTGGATGACACGTTCTACCGGCGCCTGGCCGATCATGCAGGGCTTCCGTACGTCTCCGCGACCGAGCTCGACGCTCGTGCGCGGCCGTCGCTGACCCCATGGGCGGCACGCGCCTTCGGCGTCGTGCCCCTTGGTGACGGCGCCGAACGACTCGTCGTGGCCGCTTCCGACCCGGCGCGGGTCGATGTGCGCGCCCTGAGCGCGCTCGTCGGGAGGCCGGTCTCGCTCGCGGTCTCGCCACCGCAGGCCATCTCCGCCCAGCTCGATCGACTCTTCCCGCGCTCCGAGGTCGAGGCGGCCCGGCTGTTGCCGGTGTCCCCGTCCGACGCCGAGGAACGTCGTCGCTTCCGGAGGCTCGCGTATCACGCCGGCCTCGAGTTCGTGGACCTCGCCGAGTCGGGCTGGGGAGCGATCGATGAAGCCGTCGCGCATCTCGTGTCGCGCGAGGCCTGTGCTGCGTTGCGCGTATTGCCGATCTCCGACGCCGGCGAACTGCTCGTGGCCACCGACGACCCCTCGGCGTCCCTGAACCTGGAGGTGATCGCGGCGCTCACGGGGCGAATCCCCCGTGTTGCCGTCGCCGCGCCGTCGGATCTCACCAGGGCCATCGCGCATGTGTTCGGAGCGACCGCTTCGCCGGCCCCGCTCGGCGACACGCGGGCCAAGCTCGGGGAACTGCTTCTGGCGACGGGGCTGATCAGCGAGGGCGCGCTTGCCGAGGCTCTCGGTCTCCAGGAGCGTCTCGGCGACAGGCTCGGCAACGTCCTCGTGCACATGCGCGTGCTCGACGAGTCCGACCTGGCGCGAACGCTCGCACGGCAGCTCGCGCTCCCGGAGTTCGACGTGTCGCGCTTCGAGCCGGACAGCACGGCGCTGCGCGTCGTTCCCGAGCCGGTTGCCCGCCACCATCGTTTCGTGCCGCTCGCCATTCGCGAACACGTTCTCTACCTCGCCATGTCGGACCCACTCGACAACGTCGCGTTGGCGGCTGTGCGCGAGCACACCGATCTCCCCGTCCGGATCGTCGTCACCAAGCGCTCGTCGATCGAGGAGCTGCTTCAACGCACGTATCGCGTCAAGTACACCGAGCTCGCAACGCTCGACCTGCTGAATCGAAGCCCCGACGAGTCGGCGTATCGGCGCCTCAGCTTCGGCCAGCGGATCGTGCTGGTGTTGCTCCTGGTCGTCTCGGCGCTTCTGTTCTTCCATGCACCGATCGCCTCGGCGATCGCGTTCAACATCTGTTCGATTCTGTTCTACTCGTCCTTCTCGCTCTACAAGTTCTTCCTGATCGCCCGCGCCCTGCGCCACGATCTCGAGCTGCCGGTGAGCCAAGAAGACGTCCTGTCGCTCGACCCGCGCTCACTGCCCGTCTACACGGTCCTCGTGCCGCTGTATCGAGAGGCGGCCGTGGTCGAGCACCTCGTCAGGTCGATCGCGCAGCTCGACTATCCATCGACGAAGCTGGACGTGAAGCTGCTCGTCGAGGAAGACGACGCCGAGACGCTGGCGAGGTTGCAGGAGCTCGACCTTCCGCCGTATTTCAAGCTCGTCGTCGTTCCCGATTCGAAGCCGAAGACGAAACCGAAGGCCAGCAACTACGGCCTCATCCAGGCCGAAGGCAAGTACGTCGTCATCTACGACGCGGAGGACCGGCCCGATCCGGATCAGTTGAAGAAGATCGTCTTTGCGTTCAAACGGGCAGAGGAGCACATCGTCTGCATCCAGTGCAAGCTGAACTACTTCAACCGGACGCAGAACGTGCTCACGCGGTGGTTCACGGCCGAGTACTCGCATTGGTTCGACCTCTTGATGCCCGGACTCGATGCGGCGGACGCGCCGATCCCCCTCGGCGGCACGTCCAATCACTTCATCACCGAGAAGCTGATCGAGCTGGGCGCGTGGGACCCATACAACGTCACGGAGGACGCCGATCTCGGCATCCGCTTGCACAAGGTGGGATACAAGACCGCAATCGTCGACTCGACGACCTTCGAGGAAGCCAACTCCGATCTCTACAACTGGATCCGCCAGCGTTCGCGTTGGGTGAAGGGCTACATCCAAACCTGGCTCGTGCACATGCGCCACCCCGTCGCCCTGTACCGGCAGATCGGCTGGCGGAGCTGGTGGTCGTTCCAGTTCATCATCGGCGGCACCTTCGTGAGTTTCCTGCTGAACCCGATCTACTGGGGCATGACGACGCTCTGGGTGATGACGGAGGCTCACATCATCCAGCAGATCTTCCCGGGCTTCGTCTACTTCGCCGGCGCGGTCGGTCTCTTCCTCGGCAACTTCGTCTTCACGTACATCAACGTCGCAGGCTGTATCCGTCGCGGGCATCACGACCTCGTCAAGTACGCCCTGCTCTCGCCGATCTACTGGGCCCTCATGTCCGTCGGAGCATGGAAAGGCCTCCTGCAGCTCCTGTATCGCCCGCACTACTGGGAGAAGACGGTCCACGGGCTCGACATGGGCGTCGAGCCGGAATACGTCCACGGCGCCTGAAGTGAGCGAGACCGTCGAAGGGTCGGCCGAGCGACACGAGCGCCATGATTCGCAGGCGGCGTACGACCGCTGGTCGAAGACGCGGCGAAGCTGGCGCCCGACGCGGGCGATGGTCGAGGGCTCGTTGCTGTTCGCCATCGCGGCCGCCGTCTACTGCGGCTTGGGGATCTGGTTGCTTCGCGACAAGCATCTCATCGTCTTCGACGGGTTCGCGCGGCTCAGCCACGCGTACTTCGTGTGGTGGAACCTGCCGCCGAAGCTGACGGCGATCGGCTTCGTCTGGCCTCCGGTTGCGACACTCGTCTTCCTCCCGTTCGCCGCGATCAAGCCGCTTGCGACCTCGCTCATCGCGCTGCCGGTGATGTCGGCCGTCTTCGGGGGCCTGCTCCTGGTCGTGCTCGACCGGTTGTTCCAGCTCGCTCGAATGACGCGTCTGCGGCGGTATCCGCTGATCGTCGCGTTCGGCGTCAACCCGATGGTGGCGTTCTATGCCGCGAACGGCATGGCGGAGATCGTCTACCTCTTCTTCCTCGTCGCCGGCGTGTATTCGTTCCTCCGCTGGTATCTCACTCGAAAGCCGGGCGCGCTGATCGTCGCGTCCGTCTGCTTTGCGGTCGGCATCCTCTCGCGCTACGAGGTGTTCATCTGGGCGGCCGTGCTGGCCGGCTCCGTCGGGCTGACGGCGATCCGGCAACGCGTCTCCCGCGCGGAGCTCGAGGGAACGCTTCTGACCTATCTCGCACCGATCGCCTACGGCGCGGGGCTCTGGCTGTTCTTCAACTGGCTGATCCTCGGCGACCCGCTGTTCTTCCTCAAGCTGCAGGCTCCCGGAGCCGGGATCAACAATTCGGCGGGCGTTCTGCAGCCCGTTCCGGCGACCACCGGTCTGAGTCCGGGCCATCTTGCGGGCGAGCTGTTGCGGCTCAATCTCCAGCTCTATCCCGTCGTTGCCCTTGTCGTGGTCGCGCTCGTGCTCGTGCTCTATCGCCGCCGCGACCTGATGACGTTCTCGTTGATCGTCCTGCTCGTCCTCAACGCGGCGTTCACCTGGCTGCTCGTGTGGAGGTCGGGTGCTCAGTCCTATCTACAGCTGCGTTACAACATGCGAGCGATGCCGCTCGCGCTCGTCGGCATCGCCTGGCTCTATCTGATCGCGCGGCCGCGGTGGAAGCGTCTTACCTGGGCCGCCTCACTTGTTGCGGTAGTCGGGAGCATCCCTTTCACCGCCTACGCGATGGAGAACTACAAGTTCCAATACCTGGAGCGCGACTTCATGGCGGCGATCATTCACGACAAGAGCCTCGGTCGGCCGCTCGCCGGCGTGGATGCGATGGCGCGCTACATCACTGCGCATGATCACCTCCAGAACTCCATTCTCGTCGACGATTCGCAGACGTTCAGCGTCATGCTCCGGACGGGACGGCCAGATCTGTTCTGGGATCGCATCGACAAGGGCGACGGCGAGTGGCGCGATGCGCTCGTATCGCCGTGGGGGCGTGTGCGCTACATGCTGATCGCGTCCGAAGACCTGATCGCTCAGCGATATCCGCTGCTGTATGAAGGACGAACCGTTCGCGGGATGTCGCTGGTCTACGAGACGCGGCAAAGAACCCAGAAGTTCATACTCGTCCGCGTCGCGGCCCACAGGCCGCCGCCGCGCGACGGGATCAGCCGGTGATCGACGCGGCGATGCGGGCGAGCACGATCATCTGATTCGCCGTGATCATCTTCGGGACGTTGTTCGACGCGTCCTGGAGGAACTTGCGGATGTACTCGTCGCGCTTCTTGGTGTCGCCGTGTGCCGCTGCGGTTTGAGCATCCTCGAGGTCGTCCGACAGCTTCCGGCACAGGTCGGCAAGCTGCTTCGGCTTGCGCGGGCCTGGTGTGAGCAGGCTGCACACGAAGCCCTCGAGATCCCCGATCGTGGCCGTCACCGTGAACGTAAAGGTCGCCGACGTGACGTTCCCGGCATTGTCGGTGGCGGTGGCGGTGATGACGTTCGTGCCGATGTTGAAGAGGTACGCGGGCCCGCTGACAGGCGTGCACGTGCTCGATGCGATCCCGGACAGCGCGTCCGTGGCCGCACACGTGATCGAGACCGTGCCGTTGACGGCGTAGCTTGTCGCGCCGCTGAAGATGATCGTCGGCGGAGTCTTGTCGATCAAGATGGGCGCCACGGGAACGATGGTCGTGTTACCGGCGCGATCGGTCGCGGTGCGTCCAGCGAGCAGGATCGCCTGGCCCGCACCCTCTGACGTGAAGTGCGCGGCACCCGGGCAGGAAGCGATGCCCGACAACGCATCGGAGCACGTGAACCCGACGACGACGTCTGCGTTGTACCAGCCGTTCGTGTTCACGATGTTCGTGGTCGCCGTGGCGACCGGTGGCGTCTTGTCGATCGAGAGCTTGATCGTCCCGGTCGCGCAGTTGGCGTTGGCGTCGCACACAGAGGGGCTCGTGAAGATCTGATTGGCGCCCTCGGTCGAGGCGGTGGTGTCGGCCACCGGGCCCGGCTGCCCCGAGCTCGGCTCAGGGTCGGTCGCAGTCCAGTGCACGAGGACGTTGGTGTTGTACCAACCGTTCGCGTTCGCCGGCGTCGCGGCGGTACCGGTGACGGAGGGCGGCGTCGTGTCGGCGACACCGAGCTCGTGCACGAAGACGTCGTCGCGGCCGTTCGTGTCGCCGGTGACGAGCGCGGAGGCGGGCGAGTGGAAGGCGACCAGTGCTCCGTCACCGCTCAGTACGGGGTTGAACTTGTTGCCGCTCACCACCTGGCCCTGCGCGGAGAGGCTCTCGAGCGTCGTGCGCACGGGTAGCTCGCCGAGGTGCCGGACGTAGATGTCGATGTCGGTGTTCGTGTCCCACGCATGCAGCTGCGATTCGCTCTGGAAGGCGACGAACGTGCCGTCCGCGTTGATCGCGGGCCGGGAGCTCGCGCCAAGGCCCTCGACGCCGGCCGTCGAGACGCTCGCGCGCTCGAGCGTGTCCGACGACCTGTGCCAGACGAACACGTCCGTGCGGTTGTTGGTGTCGCCGGACACGAGATTGGACGCGTCGGAGGCGAACGCGACGGTCGAGCCGTCCTGGCTGATCACCGGCCCGCCGTTGCCCTCGAAGCTCCTGGCGTCGCCGGCGAAACCGGCTGCGGTGTGCGAGATCAACCGCGTCGAGCCGGAGCTGCGGTCGTGGAGGTAGATGTCGAAGGTGCCGTTCGTGTCGTGTGCGGCGTCGAACGGAGCCTTGGTCTCGAAGACGATGTAGTGGCCGTCACCGCTGAGCGACGGCAGGAAGCTGTCGTCGCCCGGAGCGGCAGGGGTGCCGCCGGTGCCGACGCTGTCCAGCTCAACGGCGTGCGTGGTCCGGTTGTAGACGAAGACATCGGCGGTGCCGCCCGGATCGCCGGTGCCGAGGTTGTTGGCGTGCGACCAGAAGGCGACGAGATTCCCGTTCGCGCTGAGCGCAGTCTCGTGGCTGACACCGTCGCCGGGCAGTCCGCCGATCGTCCGGCTGGCGAGCTCCACCGGGCCGCTCGGAAGGGTGCGCACGTAGATCTGGCCGCCGGATTCCCACGTCACGACCGTGCCGTCGAAGCTGATCGCCGGCTCCTCGCTCGGTACCGTGAACTGGTTTCCGCTCGGATCGACGCTGACGAGGCCTGTCGTCCCCGCCGCGCGGTCGCGAACGAAGATGTCCGCGACGGTGCCGTTGGCGTCGAGGGCGACGAGATTCGAGGCGTTCGACTTGAAGACTACGAGGTTCCCGTTACCGCTGATCGAAGCGTCGACGCTCGAGTCGGTGCCCTGGGTGTTGGCGGGGCCACTCGAGAGGCTGACGCGCGTCGTGTCGCCGTGCGCCGCCGAGCCGGTTGCCACAACGGTCAGGACCACGGTGCCGACGGCCACGAGGCCGAGCCAGCGCATGCGAGTCGCAGTGGTGTTCATCCCCAACCCTCTCCCAGATCGGCGCCGCAGAAGACGCAGCCGATGGACGCATTGTGCCACAGGTTTCGCCCGTCCGTTACAGACGGCGCCGCGCATTGCCCGCGCTGAGAGCCGGGTAGAGCGCTCGGAACCGCTCGTATCCCTCACGGTACGTCGCGGCCCAGCCCGGGTCGGGCTCCTCGGTCTCACGCACGCGCACGCAGGCCGCGACGGCCTCGTGGACGTCGGCGAATGTGCCGCACGCGACTCCGCCGAGCAGCGCGGCGCCGTACGCGGCCCCCTCCTCGACCGCGGTGCGCTCGAGCGGCAGCTCGAGCACCGACGCGACGATCCGCGTCCAGAGCGCGCTGCGGGCGCCGCCGCCCGAGATGCGGCCACGGTCGGCCGTCATGCCAAGGCTGCGGAGCAGCTCGAGCGAATCGCGGAGCCCGTAGGCGACTCCCTCGAGCACGCTGCGCACGATCGCGCCTCGGCCGTGGCGGATCGTCAGCCCCACGAACGCCGCGCGTGCGTCCGGATCCGCATGCGGTGTGCGCTCGCCGGCGAGATACGGCGCGAACAGCGCGCCCTCCGCGCCCGCCGGCGCGGTCTCCGCTTCCGCGAGAAGCTCCTCGTACGGCGCCGCGAGCACACCCTGGAGCCACGCAAGCGATCCGGCCGCGGAGAGCATGACGCCCATCGCGTGCCACCCGCCCGGCACGGCGTGGCAGAAGGCATGGGCACGGCCGTCGGGATCGTGCGCGTAGCCCGGCAGCGCGGCGAACACGACGCCTGACGTCCCGAGCACGACCGACAGTGGGCCGGGACGGTCGACGCCGACGCCGAGCGCGCCCGCGGCCTGGTCGCCCGCGCCCGCTGCCACTGGGATGCCGTCCGCGGTCGTCCCCGACAGCGCCGGCGACTCGAGCAGCCGGGGCAGCCACGCGGGGTCGAGCTCGAGCGCTTGCAGCACCTCGCTGCTCCAACGGCGTCCCGCGACGTCGAGCAGCAGCGTGCCCGAAGCGTCGGCGACGTCGGTCGCCCGCTCGCCGGTGAGCCGCAGCCGCACGTAGTCCTTCGGCAGCAGCACGTGCGCGATCTGCGCATACGTCTCGGGCTCGTGCTCGCGCAGCCACAGCAGCTTCGGCGCGGTGAAGCCCGGCAGCGCGCGGTTGCCGGTGAGCGCGACGAGCCGCTCGCGCCCGACGCGCGCCTCGATCTCCGCGCACTGCTCGCCGGTGCGCTGGTCGTTCCAC
>JANMWV010000245.1:0-5837 GCA_031394165.1 Actinomycetes bacterium | reverse complement strand
TCCCCCGCCGCCGATGTGCTTGCCCAGCTGACGCACGAGCTGCGTCGCGTCCAGACCGCGCGCGACGAGCGAATCGTCGAAGTTGACGACGAGGAAGGCGCGGCCGTCGTCACTCGACGCGACGACCGCGCCGTCGGCTTTCTCCTGCTGCCGGAGCCGATCGGAGAGATCGCGCAGCGGTCCGCCCTTCAGCGCAGTCGCCTCGACGAACAGCACGGGGCCTTCCCGCCCCACGATCTCGAACTCGGCAGTCGCCGCCCCCGGAGTTGCTGCCTGCGGTTGCTTCGACTCCTTGCGCGCGTGGTCGAGCTCGTGGCGGAGCACGTCGGCCTCGCGCGCCTGCTCGCGGAGGTACGCGAACGCCTCGCCTGCCGTGACCGCTTCGATGCGTCGCGCCCCAGCGCCGACGGAGCTTTCGGCGAGGATCACGAACGGGCCGATCTCGGCCGTCGACCGAACATGCGTGCCGCCGCAGAGCTCGACCGACCAGCCGCCGATGTCGACGACGCGCACGATCTCCCCGTACTTCTCGCCGAAGAGCATCATCGCGCCGAGCTTGCGCGCCTCGGCGATCGGCGTCTCGTAGATCCGCACCGGCAGGTTCTCGAACACGCGCTCGTTGACGCGGCGCTCGACCTCCGTGCGCTCGGCCGCCGTCAGCGCCTGCGGGTGGGTGAAGTCGAAGCGCAGCTTGTCGGGGCGCACGGCGGAGCCCGCCTGTTTGACGTGGTCACCGAGCACTTCGCGCAGGCACTCGTGCAGGAGGTGCGTGCCGGTGTGATTCGCCTGCGTCGGGAAACGCACGCTCCACGCGACCGCCGCCTTGACGCGGTCGCCCGCTGCGAAGCCCATTCCCTCGAAGAGCAGCGCCTGGTCGTTGTCGAAGCGATACGCCTCCCGCAGTGTCGCGCGTGTGCCGTCGTCCTTCTCGATCCAGCCCGTGTCGGTGACCTGTCCGCCGCCCGCGGCGTAGAACGGCGACTCGCGCAGCTTCGCGAGGAAGAGACCGTCCTCGAGCTCCTCGAGCGCGCCGATCTGCGTCAGCGCCTCTGTCTTCTCGTAGCCGACGAAATCGGTGCGGAAGCCGGCCGCGGTGGTGAACTCTGCGGCGCGTTGCGCGCTGCCGCCGGAGACGCCGGCGCGCGAGATCTCGCGATGCTCCGCCATCAGGCGCGTGTACTCCTCGTCGTTCACCTCGAGCGCGCGCTCGCGTGCGAGCTCCTGCGTCAACTCGATCGGGAAGCCGTAGGTCGCCTGGAGCGTGAACGCGTCCTCGCCGGTGATGCGCCCCTGTGAGGCCGCTTCCTCGAAGAGCTTCATCCCGCGCTCGAGCGTCTCGCCGAAGCGCTCCTCCTCGGCTGCGAGCACCTGCGTGATCTGCGCGCGGTGCTCGCGAAGCTCCGGATAGGCATCGCCCATCTGGTCGATCACGACCTCGGCGAGCCCGCCGATGAACGGCGCCTCCATGCCGATCCGCAGGCCGTGCTGCGCGGCACGGCGGATGACGCGGCGAAGCACGTAGCCGCGGCCTTCGTTCGACGGCGTGACGCCGTCGCTCACGAGGAACGTCATGCCGCGTCCATGATCGGCGAGCACGCGATGCGCCTTCGTGGCGTCGGTCGAGTCGCCATACGCGACGCCGGACTGGGTCGCGACCCACGCCATGATCTGCTGGAAGCCGTCGGTGTCGTAGACCGACGCGACGCCCTGGACGATGCGCGCGGTGCGTTCGAGACCGAGGCCGGTGTCGATGTTCTGCTTCGGCAGCGGCGTCAGCGTGCCGTCGGGGCGCTGCTCGAACTCCATGAAGACGAGGTTCCAGAACTCGAGAAAGCGCTCGCAACGGTCGCACCCGGGCTTGCAGTCGGCCTCGCCGCAGCCGGCCTCCTCGCCCCAGTCGTAGTAGATCTCCGAGTCGGGACCGCACGGCCCGGGGCCGCCGACGGACCAGAAGTTCTCCGACGACGGCAGCGGCACGATTCGCTCGGGCGGCAGGCCGATCTTCGTCCAGAGGTCGATTGCGACCTGGTCGGGCCCGAGCTTCAGCTCCGGGTCGCCGGCGTGGATGCTGACCCAGACGCGGTCCCAGTCGAGCTGCAGGCGGTCGCGGATGAACTCCGTCGCGAACTCCACGGCACCTTCCTTGAAGTACTGCCCGAACGAGAAGTTGCCGAGCATCTCGAAGAAGGTGAGGTGGTAGGTGTCGAGGCCGACCTCGTCGATGTCGGGCGTGCGGAAGCACTTCTGCGCGGTGGTGGTCAGCGGTGCAGGCGGCGGCTCGCGGCCGAGGAAGAACGGCATCTGCGGCTGCATGCCGGCTGTTGTGAGCAGCGTCGAGCGGTCGTCGGCGCGGGGCACGAGCGACGCCGACGGGCAGCGCAAATGGCCCTTCTCCTCGAAGAACGAGAGAAAGCCCTCGCGGATCTCGGCCGACGTGCGCACGGCGGCCATTGTAGGCGTGCGTCGGGCGGCCTCTCGATTGAGGCCCAACAGGCGCGCACCGTATGCTCGCGCGGTGCCTTCCGATCCCAGCGCGCCTGCGTCCTACATGGGTGGCCGCCCGCGGCGGCGGAGACGGCGGTACCGGCTGCGTCGCCTGACGCCGGTCGGTGTCGCGGTCGTGTTCGCGGGAGCGGGCGGCGCCTGGGTGGGGTCGCACCAGTCGCCGCAGCCGATCGCGGCAGGGCTGACGCCGCGCGTTTCCGCGCGCCTCGCCGCGCCCAACGCACCCGTGCGCATCGCGGCGCCGGAGCGCCTGCTCGCCGGCGGCTCGCTGCTCGCGCACACGTTCTCGCCGAAGCTGGGCGGTGTGGCCGCGATCCTCGTCGACGCGCACACGGGCCGCGTGCTCTGGGAGAAGAACGCCCGCCAGCGGCGCGAGGTCGCCTCGACGACGAAGATCATGACGGCGCTGCTCGCAATGCGTGTGCTGCGTCCACACGACGTCGTGCAGATCGACCGGTCGGTTCCGCGCGTCCCGCTCGTCCGCGAAGGCCTTCGCGCCGGCGAGCAGGTCGAGGCGTGGAAGCTCTTCTACGCGCTGCTGCTCTACTCCGGAAACGACGACGCGCTCGCGCTGGCGATTGCCGCCGGCGGCAGCAAGCCGGCGTTCGTGCGGCAGATGAACGACGAGGCGCAGCGCCTCGGCCTGCGCGACACGCACTTCGTCTCACCGAGTGGCGTAGTCGACGTCGACAACTACTCGAGTGCGTGGGACCTCGCGGCGCTGACGCGCGTCGCGATGCGCAACGCGCGGTTCCGGTCGATCGTGCGCACGCACAGGAAGCAAGTCGCCTGGACCGCGCCGACGTATTCGAAGGTCTACATCAACAACAACCGTCTGATCGGCACGTATCGCGGCGCGAACGGCGTCAAGACCGGCTACACGCACAAGGCAGGCCCATGCCTCGTCGCGTCGGCGAAGCGCGGCGGCGTCTCACTGATCGCGGTCGTGCTCGACTCGCGCGACATGTACGGCGATGCGAAGCGCCTGCTCGACTTCGGGTTCGCCTCGCTCAGCGCGTAGTGCTGCTGCCACTCGCCGTCGTCTCGTCCGAGCCGATTTCTTCGCGGATCTTCTCGAGCGAGCGGCGGATCAAACGCGAGACGTGCATCTGCGAGATGCCGACCTGCTGCGCGATCTGCGACTGCGTGAGCCCGTCGAAGAATCGAAGCTGAAGGATCTTGCGCTCGCGGTCGTCGAGGACGCGGAAGCCGGGTGCGAGGACTGCGCGGTCTTCCGACACCTCGAACTGCCGCTCCTCGGTGCCGATCGAGTCCATCGGGTCGAGATCGTCCTCGCCGTCGCCGCCGCTGCCCGTGGAGAGCGAGAGCGACGAGTACGCCCGACCGGACTCGAGCGCCTCGAGCACCGCCTCCTCCTCGACCCCCGCGGCCTTCGCCAACTCCGGGATCGTCGGCGAGCGGCCGAGCTCGACGGTCAGCGACTCGACGAGACGCGAGAGCTGCACGTTCAGCTCCTGCAGACCGCGTGGTACGCGCACCGCCCAGCCCTTGTCGCGGAAGTGGCGCTTGATCTCCCCGATGATGTTCGGCGTCGCGTAGGTCGTGAGCTCGACGCCGCGATCGAGATCGAAACGGTCGATTGCCTTGATCAATCCGATGGCGCCGATCTGGACGAGATCCTCGAGCTGCTCACCGCGGTACGAGTAGCGACGCGCGAGCGCGCGCACGAGCGACATGTACTGCTCGATGAGCTTCTCGCGTGCTTGAAGGTCGCCTCCCTCGTGGTACTTGCGCAGAAGGATCTTGTCCTCGAGGCGCGGCACTACCCAGCGGCCCCCGCCGGAGCCGTCGTCCGCTTCGTCAGCTCGACCCACGAGCCGCCGGTGCGCTCCTCGATCTCGAAGCTGTCGCACACCGTTTCCAACACACGTCGCAGCCCGAGTGGCGGATCGCCGCGGTCGAGCGAATCGAGCGCCTCGGCCGGGAACGGGCCGACCGACGCGTGCACGGTGCTGTCGCGCACGTCGACGGTCACGACGATGTCGCTCTCGTCGTCCCGGCAGCCGAGCAGCGCCTCGAGCGCGACCTGGAGGTCGTCGAGGTCGTCGAGCGTGAGATCGAGACGGACGCCGAGCCCGCCGACGACGAGGTGCGCAATCGGCCGGAAGTCTTCCTCGGCCGGCAGCGTGAGCTGAATCCGGTCCGCAGGCTGCGTGCTCACGTGTCGTCCCCGGCCTCGCTCAGCTCCTCCTGGAGCTCCTGTTCTCGCCGCGCAGCTGCTTCCTTGCCCGCCTGCACCGCGTGCTTCCAATCGTGCTTCGCCTTGAAGTCGGAGACGCCGTAGCTCACCGCCGCCGCGAAGCCCGACACCTTCTGCACCGGCCGCGTGATCGCCATGCTCACGGCGCGCACCGCCGTGTCGACGCTGTCGGCCGCATCGACGGCGCTGTCGGTGATCTTGTCGACCTTGTCGAGCTGTCCGTTCACGCGATCCACGCTGCCTCCGACCTTGTTGATCACGGGCAGGATCTCGCGCTCTGCCCCGCTGATGAACGCGGAAAGGCGCCCAACGGTTCCGCCCAGGCGAACGAGGACGTACGCGAAGGAGACTCCGACGGCGAGGAGGAAGACCGCAAGCGCGAGCCGCCAGAGGTCCCCCCACGTGAATGCGGCGACGAGCATTCCGCTGCGATCCTACTGGCAGCCGCCGGACGAGACGAGCCCGCAGCCCACGACAGCGTCGCCTTCGTAGAGAACGGCGGCCTGGCCCGGCGCGACGCCGTAGGCCGGCTCGTCGAGCTCGAGCTCGAACCCGAGGTCGGTCCTGCGCACCTCCGCGGGAACGGCAGGAGAGCGGTAGCGGAGCTTCGCGTCGGCGCGGTCGACGTCGACGTAGAGTGTCCCAGCGGCCGCGACCTGCGTGCGGGCGAGCGACTCGCGGGGGCCGACGCGCACGGTGTTCGCCTGCGGATCGGCGTCGAGCACGTAGAGCGGGCGCTCGGCGACGACGCCCAGGCCCTTGCGCTGTCCCGGCGTGAACCGCCAGAAACCGTCGTGCCCGCCGACCGTCGTACCGTGCTCGTCGACGATCGCGCCGGGCTGCGCCTCGAGGCCGTGACGGCCGAGGAACGCGCGGTAGTCGTCGCCGGCGAGAAAGCACGCCTCCTGGCTCTCGGCGCGCTGCGCCGCGTCGAGCCCAGCGCGCTCGGCCTCGGCGCGCGTCTCGGCCTTGTCCTGATCGCCGAGCGGAAACCAGATGCGGTGGAGCTCGCGCGGGTCGAGACGGGCGAGCATGTACGACTGGTCCTTGTGAGGGTCGACGCCGCGTGCGAGCAGGCGGCGCCCGCGATGCTCGACGATGCGCGCGTAGT
>JANMWV010000213.1:0-4523 GCA_031394165.1 Actinomycetes bacterium | reverse complement strand
CCCGGTGGTGGCCGGCGGTGCAGCCGCCGGCCACAACGGACCTTTCCGCAACCTCGAGCCTTGGCTGAGATGAATCGCGCCCCGTACGACGTGCTGATCATCGGCGGCGGCCCGGCAGGGCTCGCCGCAGCTGCCGAGGCGGCCGGGGCCGGCCTGTCGGTCGCCGTCGTCGACGAGCGGCCCACGCTCGGCGGGCAGATCTTCAAGCAACCGGGACCGGGCTTCCGCGTCACGAGCCCGAGGGAGCTCGGTGCGGACTTCCGGCGCGGGCGGGCCCTCATCGACGCGGCAGAGGCCTCCGGCGCCGAGCTCCTGCCGCGCACGAGCGCGGTTGCGATTAGCGGCACCTCGGTCGTGCTCGTCGAGGACGGTGAGCACGCGCGCGCCGTGGAGGCCCGCCGCGTGATCCTCGCGCCGGGCGCGCACGACCGCCCGGTCGTCTTCCCCGGCTGGACGCTGCCCGGGGTGATCACGGCCGGCGGCGCGCAGGCGCTCGTCAAGACTCAGCGCGTCGTTCCGGGACGCGACATCGTCTTCGCCGGCAGCGGCCCGCTGGCGCTCGCATTCCCCGCGCAGCTGCGCGGGTACGGCGCGAACGTCACGCTCGTGCTCGAAGCCGGCCCGGCGCCGGGGCCGTCGGACGTGCTCCGGCTGTTGGCCGCCGCGCGCGGCAACGCGCATCTTCTCCGCGACGCGCTCCGCTACCGCGCGCACCTCCTACGTGCGCGCGTGCCGCTCAGATACCGGCGCATCGTCGTGCGCGCCGAAGGAGTCGAGCGCGTCGAGCGCGTCGTGCACGCCGCCGCCGACGCCGACTGGCGTCAGGTCGCCGGGACGGAGGAGCAGATCGAGGCCGACACGCTGTGCATCGGCTACGGGTTCTTCCCCTCGGTCGAGCTGCCGCGTCTCGCCGGCTGCGACTTCACCTACGACGAGGATCTGGGCGGACCGGTCGTCGTGCGCGACGCCTGGCTGCGGACGACCGTCGACGGGATCTCCGTTGCGGGCGACGGGACGGGCATCCGCGGCTCGTACGTCGCCGTCGACGAGGGTCGGCTCGCGGCGCTCGGCGCTGCCCGCGACCTCGGCGCGCTCGCCGAAGACGAGGCCGTCGAGCGCGCCGCGCCGATCCGCTCCCGCCTCGCCCGCAAGGCTGCGTTTCGCCGTGCTCTGCAGCCGTTGCACGCCGTCGGCGCTGGCATCTACGAGCTCGCAGCGGCGGACACCGTCGTCTGCCGCTGCGAGGAGCTGACCGCAGGCGAGCTCGACGTCGCGATCGCGGCGTCCGCCGATCTCAACGCCGTCAAGACGCTCACGCGCGTCACGATGGGGATGTGCCAAGGCCGCAACTGCAACCGTCAGGTCACCGCCGCGATCGCGCGTCGTCACGGAAGCTCGATCGCGGCCCTGCCCGTCGCCACTCCGCGCGCTCCACTGCGGCCGGTGCCGATCGGCGCGGTGGCGGACGCCTCGATCGAAGACGGGGGCTACTTCACCGGTGACAGTTGATCCCTCCGACGTCGGCCGTACCGGCAACAGCCCCGCGGGCGGTTGGCTGCCGCTGCGTGAGCTGGCGCAACCGCTGCCGGCGAGCACCGACGTGCTCGTGATCGGCGGCGGTCTCGCCGGCACGGCACTCGCGTACTACCTCGCGCGCGAGGGCGTCGAGGTCGCACTGGTCGAGCGGGGCGAGCTGAACCGGGAGGCGTCCGGCACGAACGCGGGCAGCTTCCACTTCCAGATCGCGATCCATCAGCTCACGGGCGCGCAGACCGCGAACGTCCGCGACCGGCTCGAGACCGAGGTACGGCTGCACGCCGAGGCCGCCGACGTGTGGAAGGCGCTCGAACGCGAGCTCGACGGCTCGCTCGACATCCACTTCACCGGCGGGCTGATGGTGGCCGAGACCGAGGACGAGCTGCGCCTGCTGCACGAGAAGCGCGTGATCGAGGAGGAGGCCGGCCTCGACATCGAGATCTTCGAGGGCGACGAGTTGCACCGATTCGCCCCGTACCTTGCGGAGGATCTGCTGGGCGCGTCGTTCTGCCGCCAGGAGGGACACGCCGATCCTGCTCTCGCGGCGCCGCTCTTCGCGCTGCGCGCCGCCCAGGCGGGTGCGGCCATACGCACGCACGCAGACGTGACGGCGATCGACGTCGCCGACGACGGCGGCGCGCACCGGTTCACCGTGTCGACGAGCGTCGGCCGCATCCGCGCGCACCGCGTGGTCAACGCCGCTGGCGCGTGGGCGAACGACGTCGCCGGGCTCATGGGACTGCGGCTGCCGATTCGCTCCGAGGGGCTGCACCTGAACGTCACCGAGCCGCGTGCGCCTGTGCTGGAGCCGATGGTGCAGCACATCGGCAGGCGGCTGACGCTCAAGCAGACGGCGAACAACACGTTCATCATCGGCGGCGGCTGGCCTGCGCGTATCGAGCCGCGCCCCCGCCGCTACTCGACCGTGTGGGAGAGCATGGCGGGCAACGTTGCCGTCGCCGTCCGCGTGATGCCGCTCTTGGCCGACGTCCGCATCGTGCGCACCTGGTCGGGCGTGATGGCGTTCACGGACGACCTCGCTCCGATCGTCGGCGAGTCGAGGAAGCTCGCGGGAGCCCACACGCTGATCGCGACGACGGGGTTCACGCTCAGCCCGCTGATGGCACGGCTGCTCGCCGAGTCGATGGCGACCGGCGACAATTCGATTCCGCCGGCGTACGCGGTCGACCGGGAGATTCGGCAGGCAACGACCACATGAGGAGGCAGACATGAACCGAGACGACGTCGATTGGCGCGGCTACTGGCCGGCGTGCCCGACTCCCTTCACCACGGACGGCGCCGTCGACGTCGAGTCGCTTCGCGCACTCGTCGAGTGGTACGTGGGCGAAGGGATGCACGGCATCTTCGTCAACGGCACCACGGGGGAGTGGTTCTCTCAGACTCCCGACGAGCGGTGCCTCGTCGCCGAGACTGCGATCGAGCAGGTGGCGGGCCGCATGACGGTCGTCATCGGCTGCACGGCGCTCACGGCGCGTGAGGCGTCAGAGGTCGGCCGGCACGCGATCGCGGCGGGCGCCGACGGCATCTGCTCGACGCCGCCTCCGTATTCGAAGACGTACCCGGACGAGACGGTGCGCTACTTCCAGGACATCTCCGACGGCGTCGACGGGCCGCTGATGGTTTACAACTGGCCGCACGGAACGAGCGTCGACATCGACGCCGACCTCGCGGAGCGGCTCGCCGCGGTCGACAACGTCGTGGCGATCAAGGACAGCACGCCGAACGTCGAGTCGTTCTACGAGACCGCGCGCCGGGTCGCCGGCAGCGTGCGGGTATTCGGCCCTTTCATGTCCGTGGGCGGCCTCGCCTTCCTGCTCGAGCACGGCGGCGACGGCTTCATCGGCGGCGGCTCCCTGTGGGGCGCGCCGGACGCCGAGTTCTGGGAGGCCGTGTGGCGTGGTGACCTCGAGCCTGCACGCGAACATGCGCGGCGCACCGACGAGCTCTTCCCGAAGCTCTGGCTGCCCGGCGGGTGGGGCGGCCAGTTCGGCGCCTACCAGAGCCAGTTGAAGGCGCTGATGAAGATCCTCGGCCAGCCGACCGGCGCCGTGCGTCCACCCCGGCTGCCCGTCACCGACGCGGGGAGCCTGCAGCGGATGCGCGAGATCCTCCAGGAGGCCGGATTGCTCGAGCAGGCGGTGGAGTCGTCGTGAGCACGTTCGCGGGCGTCGACCACGTCGGCGTCGGCGTCGGCGACATCGACGCGGCGATCGAGTTCTACGGCCGGCACGTCGGCTTCGACCGGGTGCTGTTCGACCACACGGGTGTGCTGCCCGGCCTCGCCGCCGTCGCGGGGCGTGATCCATCCGTGCGCGTGGCCATGCTCGAGAACAGCTGTGCGACGCCGATCGGGCCGGGACGCGTGAAGCTCGTCCAGGTGCTCGACGGCAACGGCCCACCGCCCGTCCCGCCAGGCCAGGCGTGGGGTGAGGTTGGCGTGTGCGAGATCTGTCTGCACGCGCGCAACGTGCAGGACGTGCACGACGCGCTCGTCGCCGCCGGCTGCACGTCGTTGATGGAGCCGATGAGCGCCGACGTGCCGCCGACCGGCGTGACGCTCGACATCGCCTACGTTGCGGACCCCTGGGGGACGAAGCTCGAGCTGATCGAGTGGACCGGGCTCTGGCGCTCGCTCCCGGGCCCGGCCCGGCCCGAGGGCGTGAACCATGTGGCGTTCGGCGTCACCGACATGGCGCGGACGCGCGCGTTCTACGCACGGCTCGGGTTCACCGAGCTGCTCTTCGAGTCGGTCGACTTCTTCGACCCGATGGCGCCGTGGTTCAAGGCGCCGTGGTACGACCCGGACAATCTGCCCACGCAGCACATGACGATGCCGATGGCCGCGCAGGGAGCGGCGATCGAGCCCGTCGTGCTCGACCCTGCCGGCCAAGACTGCCGCGGAGAGTCATCCGGCTGCGGATCCCACAGCCACGAAAAACAACGGCGCCGGCACTCCGAGTGCGATG
>JANMWV010000204.1:0-8858 GCA_031394165.1 Actinomycetes bacterium | reverse complement strand
CTGAAAAAGCTCATACGGTCAGGCTCCCCTTGATCGAGTCGAGCGCGTCACAAAGTGGCCCGAGGATTCCCCCGGCGCGCGCAGGTTTGTAGCAGAATTCGCGGTTCGCCCGCGTTACAAGCGGCCTAGGATTGGGCCGCTTCGGCGTAGGCGAGCTGGAGATTCGCCACCACCTGCTGGACGTCGCGGCGGGGCTGCTCGTCCAGCAGCGGCCCGACCGCCTTCAGGGCGTCGATCGCGAGGCGGGCCTGATCGAGGTCGCGGACGTCCGGCGCCAGCTTGCCGAAGGCGAGCGAGGCCAGCATCGAGCACGTGTGCACGAGCAGGTCCGAGACCTTCGCCTTGCGCAGCTCCTCGACGAGCTGGTCGGCCGATGGCTCAGCGGGCTGCGCCCCGAGCGGCGGCTCAGCCGGTGACTCGCTCACCGGCCCGGACCTGCTCGGCGAAGATCTCCTCGATCGTCGCTCCCTCCGCGTGACGGGCGATCTGCCGCTCGGCGGCGTTGCGCTCGGGAATCGCGAGCCACTGCGCGGCGCCGAGCTCGGCCGCGACGGGCTGCACCCACTCGAGCAGCTGCTCGAGCCGCGCGCGGGCGGGGATCGACTCGCCGCGCTCGAGGTCGATCAGCTCGCCGGAGAGGCCCCAGCGGAGCGCGCGCCACAGGTTCTCCTCGAGCAGCCGGTGCGGCCACGACGGCAGCGGCTCGCCTTCGTCGAGGGCGCGCGCGATCCGCGCCGTCAACGAGTAGCAGAGCGCCGCGAGCGAGCGGGCCTCGCCGATGTCGGGCTGGGCGTCGCAGATGCGGATCTCCACCGTCGGCAACGCGAGATGAGCCCGCACGCTCCACCAGATCTGCGTGTGCTCGGTGACCGAGCCGGTCTCGTAGAGGAAGCGCAGGTACGACTCCCACTCCTCCCAGCTCTCCATCGCATCCGGGAGCCCGCAGCGCGGGAACATGCGCGTGAAGATCTGTGTGCGCGCCGAGTGGAGGTGCGTGAAGACGCCTTCGACGAACGGCGAGCTCGCAGAGAGGGCCAGCAGCTCGGGGAGGTAATTGCGCAGTGCGCTCGTGACCTTGATCGCGCGGTCGGCCCCGTTGACGCCGACGTGGACGTGCAGGCCGAACGTGTTGTTCCGCCACACGACGTAGCGCAGTAACTCGTCGTTACGTCGGTAGTGCGGCGTGTCGATGATGCGCTGGTCCTGCCAGCGGCTCCACGGATGCGTTCCCACCGCCGAGAGGCCGACGCCGAGACCGTCCGCCAGCCCGCGCAGCTGCACGCGACGCTCACCGAGCTTCTCGGCGGCATCGGCAAAGGTCTCGCAGCGTCCTGTTCGCACCTCGACCTCCGACGCGATCAACTCGCCGACGAGGTGCGGCTCCAGCTCGGTTCCCTGGGCGGCGGCCTGGAGCTCCTCGAAGCGGTTCACGAGCTCGAGCGTCGCCGGTTCGAGCAACGCGAACTCCTCCTCCACGGCGAGCGTGAAATCGGTCGACGCCTCGAACGACGCGCGCGACGCCGCCAGGAGCTCCTCGTAACCGACTTTCTGCTCTTCGCCCACTATCGAAAGACTAGTCGGCGGCGTAGGGCGCCAGCAGCCGCTCGGCCACGCGCGACCAGCTCCAGTTGCGCTCGACCGCCGTGCGGGCGGCGAGCCCGAGCGCGCGCCGCTCCTCCGGCGACAGGGCGAGCAGCGCGCGCAGGCGCTCCCGCAGCGCGCCCGCGTCGCCCGTCGAGAAGGCGACGAGATTCGCGTGCTCCGGCGGATACTCGCGTGCGATGCCCGCAGCGACCTCGGCGAGGCCGGAGTGGTCGGCGACGACCGGCACGACGCCCGCGGCTGCGGCTTCCGCGGCGACCATCCCGAACGCCTCGGGGAAGATCGACGGGACGACGGCGACGTCGACGAGCGGCAGCAGGTGGACGAGATGACGGTGCTCGAGAGCGCCGGTGAAGAGCGTGCCCGGCGGTGCCAGCGCCTCGAGCTCGTCACGGTAGTCGCCGAAGCCGACAACAACGGCGCGCGCATCCAGGTTGCGCATCTCGAGACCTGCGAGCGCGTCGAACAGGACCTGGACGCCCTTGTTCTCGATCAGCTTGCCGAAGTAGAGGACGGTCGGCGCGTCGTCGGCGAAGAACCGCGCGAAACGCTCTGCGTTGTTCGCGTCGGGATGCCGTTCGCCGGCGTCGACCTGATCGCGGCGCGACTCGTCGAGCAGCGCGGCGAGCGCAACGTCACGCGACGTCGGCGTGAACTCGTCGACGTCGACGCCGGGCGACACCTCGTGCACGCGATCGACATGACCGACGACGTCCTCGAGAACCTTGCGGATGTGCTCCGACCCGACGTACACGAACTGCGCGTCGGCGAGCACCTCGGCTCCCCAGCGCGACAGCCGCTCGTTGCCGCGCATCGAGTACTCGAGCTCGGAGCCGTGCGCCTTCACGGCGAACGGCGCAGCCGAGGCGGCACCGACGGCGCCGCCGAGCAGTACGTGGTTCGTGAAGACGACGTCGGCGGGCAGGAGCTCGTCGAGCGCCGCAGCATTCGCGCCGACGTACGCGTCGAGCTCGTCGGACGTGAAGTCCTGGAGGAGCTTCGCAGCGAGGCCTTCGTACTCGTCGAGGACAAACACCGGCAGCAGGCCACCGGGTAGCGCCGGCACGACGACCCGCGCAGTGCCTACGTCGTAGAGCTCCGGATGCCGCTCCTGGCACACGACGACCACCTCGTGCCCCATCCGGCTCCACTCGCGCGCGAGCGCGCGCGTGTAGACGTTCGAGCCGGTACCGCCGAGTAGGTAGCCGTGCCAGATCAGGATGCGCACGGGGCGCACCCTACCGGGGTGAAATCTTCGGCTGGCCGACCACGCGCCGACGGGGTGCGATGGGTGCGTGCGATTGCAAGGACGCAGGGAGCGTTCGTAGCCGGAGGCTACGGGCGCGACCGAGGACGCGGCAGCGCGCGTGCACAGCGCGGCCTGGCGGTCCGTGCTTGGTCAGCCGAGGGTTTCTTAGGTCAGGTGGAAGTAGAGCGCGTAGAGCAGCTCGACCGCCGGGTTCGACGTGTGCACCGTCACGTCGGCGGGCGTCTCGAGCAGCGCCTCGGAGTAGTTGAAGATGATCTTCACGCCGGCCGCAACGAGGTCGTCGGCCGCCTGCTGCGCCGCATCGGCGGGTACGGCGAGCACGCCGACGATGATGTTCTTGTCGTGCACGAGCGTCGCGAGGCGCCCGTACTCCGTGACGGTGACGTGGCCGACCGGCCGTCCGAGCTTCTCGGGATCCGTGTCGAAGACGGCGGCGATGTTGATGCCGTGCTCGGCGAAGATCGCGGAACTGGCGATCGCCTGGCCGAGGCGGCCGGCGCCGATGAGCGCGATGTTGTGCTGGCCCTGCGTCCGCAGGATCTTGCGGATCTCGCCGAGCAGCTTGTCGATGTCGTACCCCACGCCGCGCTTGCCGAACTTGCCGAACGCCGACAGGTCGCGCCGGATCTGGGTGGCGTTGATGTTGGTGTACTCGGCGATCTCCTGTGAGGAGATCCGCGTCTTGCCCATCTTCCGCGCCTGCGTCAGCACCTGGAGGTACCGGGACAGGCGGGCTGCGACACCAACCGTCAAGCGGTCCGCCACATGTCCTCCGTTCGTCGAGCTTGTAACAGCGCGGACCGTTGTAGCAGCTAGGACTCCGCGTCTGCTTGTGTAACCGCGCGGCGAAATGCCTCGACCTGCAGGTGATAGGTGAACCGCCGCCGCCCGTCGATCTCGACGACGGGCAGCCACTCGCGATACGCGGCCTCCAGAGCGTCGTCGCCGCCGATGTCGACCTCGCGCAACGTGTAGCCGAGCTCGGCCTGCAAGTCCCTCAACCGAGCGACCGCGATCTCGCAGAGGTGGCACCCCTGCGCGTGGTAGACGACGACGTCGGCTACGGGTAGATGCCGCGGATGACCGTCGCCTCGGCGACGCGCTGCACGGCGAGGCCGTACGCGGCCACGCGCATCGGGATCTTGCGCTGCTCGGCGGTCGCCCACGTCTCCTCGAACGCGCGGCTGACGATGTCGTTCAGCTTCGCATTCACCTCGGCCTCTTTCCAGAAGTACTCCTGAAGACCCTGCACCCACTCGAAGTACGAGACGACGACGCCGCCGGCGTTCGCGAGCACGTCGGGCAGGATCAGCACGCCCTTCTCCTCGAGGATCGAGTCGGCCGCGGGCGTGATCGGACCGTTCGCCCCCTCGCAGATGATCGACGCTTGCACGCGGTCCGCGTTCTCCGTGCTGATCACCTGCTCCAGCGCGCACGGCGCGAGGACGTCGACGTCGAGCAGGAGCAAATCCTCGTTCGTGATCGCCTCGGCGTCGCGAAGACCGGAAAGAGTGTGGAACTCGCGCTTGTACGCGAGCGCCGCAGGGACGTCGATGCCCTTGGTGTTGTAGAGCGCGGTCGTCGAGTCCGAGATGGCGGTGACGATCGCGCCTTCCTGGTGGAGGAAGAGCGCGAGATAGCTGCCGACGTTGCCGAAGCCCTGCACGGCGACGCGCATGTCGGCGACCGAGCGATCGAGTTTCGCCGCCGCGTCGCGAATGCAGTAGAGGCAACCACGCGCTGTCGCTTCCTCACGACCGAGCGAGCCACCGATCGCGAGCGGCTTGCCGGTGACGACGCTGAGCACCGAGTGCCCCTTGTTCATCGAGAACGTGTCGAAGATCCACGCCATCACCGATGCGTCAGTACCGACGTCTGGAGCAGGGATGTCCTTCTCCGGACCGATCTGGTTGATGATCTCGCTCGTGTAGCGGCGCGTCATGCGCTCGAGCTCGCCGCGCGACAGCTGTTTCGGGTCGACGACGACGCCGCCCTTCGCGCCGCCGAACGGAATGCCCATGAGTGCGCACTTCCACGTCATCCACATCGCGAGCGACTTGACCTCGTCGAGCGTGACGTCCGGGTGGTAGCGGATCCCACCCTTCGAAGGCCCACGGGCGACGTTGTGCTGCACGCGGAAACCCTTGAAGACGCGCGTCGACCCGTCGTCCATGCCGACGGGAATCGCGACCTCGACCGCCTTCTTGCACTCTCCGAGGACGTTCACGAGGTTGGCGTCGATGCCGAACACCGTCGCCACGCGCTGGAGCTGAGCGCGGGCGATATCGAACGGGTTCTCGCGAAGATGCGAGGCGGTTGCGTCGACGGTTGTCACTGAAGCGTCTTCCAGAACTGCACGACGAGTATATGGAGGGTCAGCGGAGGGTGAACGCTAGTCGTTTGCGACTCAACGGGCGTCCCTCGACGGGGTACGCAACAATCTTCACGATGTAGTCACCGGGCGGCAGCAACTGCCCGTCGGGCCCGCGTCCTGTGAGCCCGAACGTGTAGCGGCCGGGCAGCACGTCGCGCAGCCGTGCGAGGAGGCCGATGCGGATGCCGCCGGCGCGCCAGAGATCGACGTCGAGCAGCGCCAGTGGCCGGATCTCGGGGCGGCCGGAGACACCGATCACGCGGCCCGCGTCGATCGAGAGCAGCGTCGGGGTGACGTCGGATGCCGTGAACGACGTCGACGAAAGCGTCGCCTTCGCGATCAGATCGAGCCGGTCCGGGCCGAAGGCGATCGCCCACGGCACCCGTACGCCGCCGCCGCCGTCGATGCTCGCGACGATCGCGCCGTCCGCCGTCGTGTTGCCGGACGGTGCGGAGGCGGTGAGCGCGGCGAGGCGCACGAGGACGCTCTCGCCCGGGCGAAGGCGCACGCGGTTCGGCTCCAGGGAGAAGTCGACGGCGGCGGCGCCCTCGTCCTGCGTCCGCACCGCCAGGGTGGCGTGCACCGCGCGCGTCGAGAGGTTCGTCAGCGTCAGCGACGCCGTCACGCGCCAGCCTGCGCCGCTGGAGCGGCCGAGCGACAGCGTCGCGGGCGATGCCGCCAACTCGCCTGCCACGGCGGCGCCGACGTCGACGTTGCCGGAGCCTTGCGCGGTGACCGGGTCACCTGGGATGGAGCGCGCCGTGCCCACGAGCAGTCCCTTCAACGCGTCGGCGCCGAGCGAGGGCCGCGCCTGTGCGAGGAGGGCGGCCGCGGCTGCGACGGTCGCTGCGGCGGCACTGGAGCCGTTGACGGTGACGAACCGGGGGGAGCCGTCGGCGTTCGCACCGGGGTCCGACGTGGCGAGCCCGACGCCGGGCGCGACGAGATCCGGCTTGACGCGTCCGTCGAACGCGAGCCCCGACGACGAGAAGCTCGCAACCCTTCCCTGGCCCCCGCCGGGCACCGTGCGCGCGGCGCCGAGCGACACGGTGACCGGCGCGCCGGCGGCGAGACGCGCGAGCAGCCGGTGCGCCGTCTCGGTGGAGATCGAAACGACCGGTACCGACACGGCCTCCTGGAGGCCGAGCCCTCCCGGAGGCAACGCCGACGTGCCGCCGTACAGCAGCACCGCGGCGGCGCCCGCTGTCGCGGCGCGCTCCGCGGCGGGCACCGGGGATGCGCCGACGGGCACGAGCGCCGCCCGGCCGGCGACGATGCTGCCGCCGCTGCGACGGAAGAAGTCCGTCAGCCTCGGCGCCGTGCGGCGCGAGCCGTCGAGCGTGCCGCGTGGCACGGCGACGGTCAGGTCGAGGCGCTTCACCGGGACGACGGCCCCGGACAGCGCCGTCGTGCCGTCCAGGAGCGTGGCGAGGCCCGAGCGGACGACGATCCGCGCCTCGGCGGCGTGCGTGCGCGCGTCCAGGGCGCCGACGGTGAGCGCGGCAGGGGCGCCGCCGGGGCCGGCGATGTCGCCGTAGCCGGCGGCGGCGATGCCGTCGTTGCCGGCGGGCGCGACGACGAGCGTGTCGAGCGCGAGCGCCCCGGCGGCGGCGCGGGCCTCGGGGGCGTCGGCGAAGCCCGCGAACGGCTCGGCGAGGGCGATCAGCGCGATGCGCGCCGCGTCGTGGGCGTCGCCGTCGTCGTTCGGATCGACGGCGCGGTCGAGCCCCGCGATCACCTGGTCGCTGCGGGCGTAGATCGCCCAGTGACCGAGCGCGTCCGGCTGCCAGCCGGCGACGCGCACGGGCAGCACGGCGGCGCCGGTCGCGACACCGGCGAGCCCCGATGGCCCACCTGCGCCGACGAGCAGCCCCGCCATCTGCGTGCCGTGGCGCTCGAGCTGCGACGAGTCGTCCGGCCGTGCGGCGGCGAGCGCGCCGGAGGTCCCGCCGATCACGTCGATGCCGTCGAGGATGCGGCCGCGGAGATAGGGCACCGCAGGATCGACGCCGGTGTCGAGCAGCGCGATCGTGACGCCGCGCCCGTCGACGCCGGAGATCCCGATCTCCGGGCGGTGGCCCGAGCCGGGCCCGTAGTCCGCCCGCGAAAGCACGTCGCTCGAGACCGTCGACGGATAGGCGATGCGGACGGGATAGACGCCGGCGACGTCGTCGTCGCGCTCGAGCAGCGGGATCGCGCTCGGGTCGAGCACCGCGGAGAAGCCGTTGAGCACGCGGGCGAAGCTGTAGTCGGGATGTACCGTCACTCCCGAAAGCGCAAGTCGCGAGACGAGCAGCTTCTGCGCGGAGAGCGCGGTCGCCGTCCACAGGCGCTCCTTGCCGGTGCCGACGACACCGCCTGCGGCCGCGACGTGTTGCGCGAGCGAGCGCGTCTTGAGGACGACGATGAAGCGCTGCCCCGGCGCCACGCGCGGCCGCGAGCCGACGAGGCCGCGCCACGCGGAGCCGTCGGTCGAGGGCGCCGGGGTCTGGCCCGCGCTCTTGCCGCCCGTCGCAAGCAGAACCGCGGTCGCGGAGACCACGAGCAGCCCGAGGAGGAGTGCTTGCCGCGGCTCAGCGCGAGGCGTACGCATCGAGGCCAAGATATCCGGGGTACGGGACGGGGTCCGCGAACCGTGCTGCCGAGGCGATCATCGCCGCGTTGTCGGTGCAGAGGGCGAGCGGTGCGGCGGTCGCGTCGCTGAGGGACTCCCGCAGCTCGGAGTTCGCCGCGACGCCGCCGACGATCGCGATCCGGGTCGCACCGGTCTGCTCCGCGGCGTCCCGCACGCGGCCGACGAGCGCCCGGACGATCGCACGCTGGTACGACGCCGCGAGGTCGGCCCGGCGCGCGTCGAGCTCGTCCGAGTCCAGCCCGCGCGTCGCATAGAGAAGCGCCGTCTTCAGGCCCGAGAAGGAGAAGTCGAGCCCAGGGACCCGCGCGACCGGGAAGTCGTACGCCGTGGGGTCGCCCTCGCGGGCGAGGCCGTCGATCTCCTTGCCGCCGGGATACGCGAGGCCGAGCAGGCGGGCGCCCTTGTCGAACGCCTCCCCCGCCGCATCGTCGAGCGTCGTGCCGAGCACACGCTGATCCGTGTGGTCGCGGACGTCGAGCAGCAGCGTATGCCCGCCGCTCGCGAGCAGGCAGAGAAACGGCGGCTCGAGCGACGTCGGCTGCAGATAGAGCGAGGCGACGTGCCCCTGCAGGTGATCGACCGGCACGAGCGGCAGCCGGCGCGACCAGGCGACCGCCTTCGCCGCGGCGAGGCCGACGAGGAGCGCGCCGATCAGCCCGGGCCCGCGCGTCACTGCAACCTTCTCGACGTCGTCGAGCGTCACGTCGGCCTCACCGAGCGCCTGCCGAATCACCGGCGCCACGAGCTCGAGGTGCCGCCGCGACGCGACCTCGGGCACGACTCCCCCGTACTCCGCGTGCAGCTCGGCCTGCGACGCGACGACATCGGCGCGAATCTCGCCGTCCTCCGTGACGACCGCCGCCGCCGTCTCATCGCACGACGTCTCGATCCCGAGGATCATCTGCTGGCCATGCTCCGCATCCTTACCAGAGTGCTCGGCGAAAGCAGCAGCACCTCTTAGTCGGCCGCGGAGCGGC
>JANMWV010000098.1:0-7289 GCA_031394165.1 Actinomycetes bacterium | reverse complement strand
GCGCCGTCCGCCTGCTTCGCGAGCTTGCCGGTCTCAAAGGTGATCTCCTGCGTCCCAACCTGGACGGAGACCAGAGCCCGGCGCTCGGTCGCGATACTCATTCGATTGTCCTCCACTCTGCTTGACCTTGTGAAGGGCGGGAAGTTTGAATCAGCTCCTCGCGAGAGCTCACTCAAACCTCCGCCCTCCCGGGTTCACTTACGGAGCTAGCGGCGTAGGCCGAGCTCCTTGATCAGGGCGCGATAGCCCTCGAGGTTGTGCTTCTGGAGATAGTTCAAGAAGCGCCGCCTCCGCCCGACGAGCTTCAGCAGCCCGCGGCGGGAATAGTGGTCGTGGCGGTGCGTGCGCAGATGCTCCGTCAGCTCGTTGATGCGCTGCGTGAGCATTGCGATCTGGACCTCCGGGGAGCCGGTGTCGGCCTCCGCGCGGCCATGCTTCTTGATGATCTCGAGCTTTGCTTCCTTGGTGAGGGCCACTCGGCCTCCTCTGTCGTTGTCCCCCGGGCCCCCGCCACGCCGCGCCAGTGAAAGCTGCGACGAGCCGGGACAGGGTCGGTGGGTAGGGTAGCAATCCCGCATGGTTCCTGCGTTTGACCTCGAGGAGATTGTCCGCGACGCCCGTGCCCGTACCGGGATCCCGGGCGTCGCGGCGGGCGCGCTCGTCGACGGCCGCGTCGTCTCGGTGGGCGACGGCGTGCTCGAGCTGGGGCGTGACGATCCGGTGCGCGCGGACACGCCGTTTCGCATCGCGTCGATCTCGAAGCCGTTCACCGCGTCGCTCGCGCTCTCGTGTCTGCCCGTCGATGCGCAGCTGCGCGCGTGGCTCGGCCACACGAGCGGCCTGTGCAGCGAGCGCGCCGAGCCGCTGCCCGACGCCGCGCAGGGACTGTTCTCGTATTCGAACGCCGGCTACTGGGCGGCGGGCGAGGCGAGCGCCGCCGCGTGCGGGACGCCGTTCGCCGACGCGATGCGGGAACGGATCCTCGCGCCGTTGCGGCTCGAGTCGACCGGCTACGAGGAGCCGCCGGCCCCGGCGCGCGGGCACGTGCAGGAGGGCGAGACGGGGCACCTCGCCGTCGGCGCCGACGTCTATCCCGTGTTGCGCCGCCCGTCGGGCGGCCTCTGGTCGACGGTCGCGGACCTGCTGCGCTTCGCCGCGCACCACCTCGGCGGACGCGGCCCGTTGTCGGCCGAGACCCGCGCCGCGATGCGCGAGCCGCAGTCGCAGGCGCTCGGCGCCGGGTACGGGCTCGGCTGGTGGGTGCGCGACGCGGGCGGGCGCGCGGCGCTCGACCACGAGGGCTCCGTGGCGGGGTACCAGTCGATCCTCGTGCTCGTGCCTGAGGAGCAGGTCGCGCTGGTCGTGCTGACGAACAGTTGGCGGGGCAGCGGCCTCGTGCGCCGCGTCGTCGAGCAGCTGGGGCTCGCGGCCGGGCCGGCGCGCTCACGTCCCGGGGTCAGACCCCGGGACACGTCGGGGCGGGAGCTGACCGAGTACGACGTGGCCGGAAGCTACGCGCTCGACGACGCGCGGGCGACGGTCGAGACGGCGGGCGACGAGCTCTTCGTCCGCGAGAGCGAGGCGGATCCCGTCACGGGCGCACCGCTCGCCGGCCCCCGGCTGCAGGCGCGGCCGCTCGGCGGCGGTGTGTACGGCTACTCGGGCGGCGGGCTGATGAGCCACCGGCTCGACTTCCCGCGGCCGGGCATCGGGCGCATCGGCTGGCTCGCACTGTCGCGCGAGACGACGGAGCCCTCGTCCTGACCGGGCTGCTCGGCGGTGTCAGTGCTGTCGGGCGAACGGGTGCCGCCGCGGACCGCCGGCGGAGCGGTGCCGCGCAGCCGGCTGGAGGGGCAGGCTGAGCGGAATCCAGCCGACGTACCCGCAGTGGGGGCAGCCCGGGTTCTTCTCCACCGTGCCGCCGGCGACCGGCTTCGAGTAGATCTCCGCGCACTCGAGACAGAGCACCGACTCGAGGACCGTAAGCGGTTTCAGCGCGTGCGTGGCCGCCTCCATGTGGATAAAGACTCCACACATGGGGAAAACTTGCGCACGGTGCGACCTTTTGGCAGATCTCCCGGCGCCCTACGCCGGCCGGACGGCCGCCCGGGTGCGCTCGACGTCGCTCGCGATCGTGGCGATCAGCTCCTCCTCCGAGCCGAACGCCGCCTCGTCGCGGAGCCGTTCCCAGAGCTCGAGCACGAGCGGTTGCCCGTAGAGGTCGCCGTGAAAGTCGAGGAGGAACGCCTCCACGCGCCGCTCGGTGCCGCCGTAGTGCGGATTCGTCCCGATCGACACGGCGGCGCGGTGCCCCAGGGCCCAGCCCGCGTAGATGCCGTTCTTCGGGACGAGAAGGTCGAGCGGAGGCACGAGGTTCGCGGTCGGGAAGCCGAGCGTGCCGCCACGCTGGTCGCCGAGGACGACCGTGCCCGACACTTCGTGCGGGCGGCCGAGCAACGTTGCCGCCTGCGCCACCTCGCCGGCGACGAGCAGCTGGCGGATGTGCGTCGAGGAGATGTCGTCGACAAGCGTGACACGGCGCACGTCGAAGCCGAGACGCGCCAGCAGCTCGAGGTCGCCGCTGCGTCGGCGTCCGAACCGGAAGCCCTCGCCCTCGACGACGACCGTGACGCCGCTCGCCCGCAGGATCGAGTTCGCGAACGCTTCCGGCGGCAGCAGGCTGAAGTCGATGTCGAAGTGCAGCAGGAGGACGTCGTCGATGCCGGCCTCCTCCATCAGCTCCAGCCGACGCTCCGTCGTCGTCAGCAGCTCGACCCGGTTGCCCCGGACCGTGCGCGGGTGCGGCTCGAAGGTGACGACCAACGAGCGAAGCCCCGTCGCCCGTACGGCCTCGAGAATCTGCCGGTGGCCTCGATGGACGCCGTCGAAGATGCCGATCGTCACGGCGCGCTGCTGCTCCGGCGCGAGCTCGTCGGGACTTCGCGCGACGATCATCGCGCCACCTCCACGAGCGCGAGCACCGTCGCTTCCGGGAGCAACCGCTCGGGGGTGAACGCGTCGGGTGTCACCGCGTCGGCGACGTCGAACGGCCCGACAGCGGTGCGCCGCAGGCTCGCGCAGTGCCCGCCGAGCGAGTGCGCGATCGCGCGGACGTACGTGCCCGAGCTGACGCGCAGGTCGAGCGTCACCGTCCCGCCGGTGTACGACACGACGTCGAGCGAGTACACCGTCGACCGCCGCAGCGGCATCTCGACCTCGACGCCGCGACGCGCCAGCGCATACGCGCGCTCGCCGCCGATCTTGACGGCGGACGCGGCGGGGATCGGCAGCTCGATCTCGCCCCGCAGGAGTGCGAGCCGGCGCTCGAGCTCGTGCTCCTCCGGCGGCTCGAGCGCCTCGACGACGTCGCCCTCGGGATCGCCCGTCGACGTGCGAGCCGTGAGGTCGACCTCGGTGAGATAGCGCTTGTCGAGACCGACGAGCTTCGGCGTCAGTTTCGTCGACCGTCCTGACAGCAGCAGCAGCAGTCCCGTCGCGAACGGATCGAGCGTGCCCGCGTGTCCGGTCCGCGCGCCGGTGACGCGGCGGATCTGCGAGACGATCGCAAACGACGACGGGCCGGCAGGCTTGTCCACGAGCGCGACGCCGGCGGGGTCAAGCGCTCGCGGGGGCACGCTGTGCGACGAATCCCTGACGGACGAGCTCGGTGATCTCGTCGATGGACTTCTCGCTCGAGAAGCCGGCCGCCTGGCGGTGCCCTCCGCCGCCGAAGGCACGCGCGATCGCCGAGACGTCGAGCTCGTCGATGCTCGCCCGCAACGAGATCCTCCGCACGGGCCCGTCGTCGCGTGGCGGCTCGCGGATGAGCACCGCGAGCTCCGAGCCTTCGACGGCACGGAGGTAGTCGATGATGCCCTCCGAGTACGGCTCGACGGCGCCGACTTCGCCGAAGTCGGTGCGCACAAGATGCGAGACGACGATGCGGCCGCCCTCGAGCACACGGGCGCGGTCGAGCGCACGCGCGAGCAGCTTCAGCTTCGCGAACTCGACCGACTCGTACACCTGCTGGAACACGGCGTGCACGTCTGCGCCAGCCTCCACGAGCTCGGCCGCGAGGCGCAGCGACTTCGCCGTGGTGTTGGAGTACTGGAAGCGGCCCGTGTCGGTGACGAGCGCGATGTACAGCGACTCCGCGATCTCCGGCGTGATCTCGACCTTGAGCTCGGCGAACAGGTCGCGCAGCACTTCGCCCGTCGACGACGCATCGGCGACGACGAGATTGACCGAGCCGAAGCGCGTGTTGTCGTGATGGTGGTCGATGTCGACGACGAGCTTCGCGCGCTCGACCGGCGCGAGGTCCGGCCCGATGCGGTCGGCCTTCGCACAGTCGACGGCGACGAGCACGCGCTCCTCGGTGTCGCCGGGCAGCTCGCGCAGGAGCCCGTCGAGCTGCATGAACGCGTACTCGCCCGGGACGGCGCCGCTGCCGCAGAGGAGCATCTCGGCGTCCTTGCCGAGCTGGTGCAGCGCGAGCGTCATCGCGCGGAGCGAGCCGAGCGCGTCGCCGTCGGGGTTCTCGTGCGTGACGACGAGGAACCGGTCGTGTTCGCGGAGCGTCGCCGCCACAGCCTGAAGGTCAGTTGTCATGCGCTGTCATCGTCGGGGGCGAGCTCGTCGATCAGCTGTGTCATCCGGACGCCACGCTCGACTGAGAGATCGTACTCGAACGTCAATTCGGGGGTTCGCTTCATCCGGAGCTGGCGGGCGAGCCGGCCCTGGAGCAGGCCGTGCGCCGACTCGAGGCCGTCCATCGTCGCGCGCCGCTTGCGCGCGTTGCCGAGCACGCTCACGTACACCGTCGCCACGCGCAGGTCGGGGCTCGTGACGACGCCCGTGATCGTGACGAGGCCGATCCGCGGGTCCTTGAGATCCGGGAGCGCCTCAGCCACGACCTGCCGCACCGACTCGTTCACTCGACGCATCCGCTCGCTCATGGGGGATATTCAAGCCGGTGCACGGGCTGGTGTTGCTAGGGGTCGGTATCTGGTGCTTTCTCGTGGCTCTGGCCGGCGGGCGCTCGGCCTCGTCCTCGGGAACATCCGGCTGCCCGTGCTGCTCCTCGTCGGGACGAGTCCGGCGGCCGCAGCCGGGGCGAACATCGCCGTCTCCGGGCTCGCGGCGGCGACGGCGTCGATCGCCCACATCCGCGCCGGGCGCGTGCACTGGCGGCTCGTGGCGTGGATGCTTCCACCGTCCGTTGCCGGCGCGGTCGCCGGGGCGTATGCCGCGGGCCGGCTCCCCGCGGAGGCGCTGCGCATCGTCATCGGCACCGCCCTCCTGCTCTTCGGCCTCGACCTGCTCCGCCCGCGACGAGCGCCGCTTCCGACGCCGCGGGATACCCCGGATCTGCGAGCGGCGGTCCTGACCGGCGCGATCGTCGGCGCAATCGGTGGCCTGATCGGGCTGATCCTCAGCACGCTGCGGGTGCCGGCGCTGATCCGCTGGGTCGGCGAGGACCATCTGCACGCGATCGGCACGAACCTCGTCGTCGGCGTGGCGGTGGGAGCCGCCGGCCTGCTCGGGCATCTCCCGACGGGCGTCGACTGGACGCTGCTCGGCGTCGGAGCCGGTGCGTCGATCCCCGGCGCACTGATCGGCTCGCAGTTCACGGGCAGGCTCTCGGCGCAAGATCTCCTGCGTGCGATCGGAGTGATCCTGCTCGTGAGCGGGACGCTGACGATCGTGCGCGCCGTGACCTAAAGGCCCACGTCCTGCACCAGGTGTGTGACGTGTCCGACGGAGCCCCGTCCTGCACCAGGTGTACGACATGTCCGACGGAGCCCCGTCCTGCACCAGGTGTGCGACGTGTCCATGTGCGACGTGTCCAGGAAGGGCGTCACTCCTGTGGGCGTCACTCTTCTGGGTCGACGAGGAAACGCTCGACGAGCGCCACCTCCCACTCCTGGCCGCGCAGCCAGCGCTCGGCGTCGTCGAGCAGACGCTCGATCTCGTGGTGCTCGCGTGCGACGCAGGCGACGGTGATGCGCGTGCGCTGCCAGACGTCATGATGGTCGACTTCGGCGACCGAGGCGCCGACGCGGTTCTGGAGCTGCGCCTTCGCGGAGCGCAGGTACTGCCGCTTCTCCTTCAGCGAATGCGCCTCCGGGAAGTGGAGCTCGCAGGTCAGGACGCCAACGTAGCCGCTCGCCATGGCCGTGATTCAATCGGATCGGCCACTGGACGTCGCGGAGCGGAGCTTGCCTCCGCGCAGCAGTGACACGTCTGCCGCGAGCACGAAGAAGAAGGGGGCCCACGGGGGAAACATGGTTTCCCCCGTGAGAGCGAGCTAAGCCGAAGGCGCGAGCTCGTCCAAGGTCGTGCGCTCGATCTCGCGCGTCTCGAACGCCTCGAGGACGTCGCCTTCCTTCTCGTCGTTGAAGTTCTCGAGCAGGATGCCGCACTCGAAGCCTTCCGCCACCTCGCGCGCGTCGTCCTTGAAGCGCTTGAGCTGCGAGATCGTCGTCGTGTAGATGACCGTGCCGTCGCGGATCACCCGCACCTGCGAGCTGCGGCGTACGACGCCGCTCGTGACCATGCTGCCGGCGATCGTGCCGAGCCGCGAGACCTTGAACGTCGCGCGCACCTCGGCCTCGCCGATCGTCTCCTCGGTCTTGATCGCCGTGAGCTTGCCGACAAGCGCCTGCTCGATCTCCTCCGTCAGCTTGTAGATGACGGTGTAGAGACGGATCTCGACGCCTTCCTTCTGCGCGAGCTCGCGGGCCTCGGCGTTCGGCCGCACGTTGAAGCCGACGAGCAGCGCGTTCGACGCCGAGGCGAGCATGATGTCGTTCTGCGTGATCGCGCCGACGCCCTGGTGGATCACGTTCAGCCGCACCTCGGAGTGCTCGAACTTCGAGAGCTCTGACACGACGGCCTCAACGGAGCCGACGACGTCGCCCTTGATCACAAGGTTGAGATCGGCGACCTCGCCGGCCTGCATCTGGTCGAAGAGGCTCTCGAGCGAGACGCCACTGCTGCGCTGCGTTGCGAGCTGCTCGCGACGGAGACGCTCTGCGCGCCGCTGCGCGTGATCGCGTGCGGTGCGCTCGTGGTCGACGACGCGGCCGAGCTCGCCGGCCGGCGGCGGCTTGTCGAAGCCGAGGATCTCGACCGGGTCACCCGGCCCTGCCTGCTCGAGCTTCTCGCTCTTGTAGTTGTAGAGCGCGCGCACCTTGCCATGCGCGTCGCCGGCGACGATCGCATCGCCCACCTTCAGCGTTCCGCGATGCACGAGCAGCGTCGCGACGGTGCCGCGCCCGATGTCGAGG
>JANMWV010000091.1:0-4334 GCA_031394165.1 Actinomycetes bacterium | reverse complement strand
CCGGCCTGCGCCGCGAGATGGAACACACCGTCGATCCCGTCGAGCTCGAGCCGCTCCTCCGCGAGGTCGAGCCGCAACATGTCGAGCCCGCGCGCGTTCTCCTCCTTCTCCGCGGGGTCGTAGTAGTCCGTGAAGCAGTCGACGCCGACGACCTCGTGACCGGCCGCGACGAGCGTCTCCGCGAGATTCGAGCCGATGAAGCCGGCGGCGCCGGTGACGACGTATCTCATCGCGGGACCATCCCATAGACCGTCTGGTAGCCGATCAGGAACAGCCGCCCCTGCATCGCAACCACCGGCGTGTACTCGCCGTCGGGGAAGGACCAGAGCAGCGTGCCGGTACGGGCGTTCAACGCGTACGTGCGCTTCATCAGCGTCGCGAAGTAGACGACGTCGCCGATCACGGTCGCGGACCCCGAGATCTTGCCGTTCGCACGGAAGCTCCAGCGCTGCTCACCGGTCGCCGCGTCGAACGCGAAGAAGCGGCCGCTGTAGGAGCCGACGAGGACGAGCTTGTTCCACACGGCGGGCGACGCGTAGACGTAGCCGCCGGTGGAGTGCGACCAGCGCAACTTGCCCGTGCTCGCACCGAACGAGTAGACCTTGCCGTCCGTCGAGCCGATGTAGACGCGGCCGTACGCAAGCGCAGGAGTCGAGTAGAAGCGCCCCCGGCCGTAGAGCCGCGGCTGCGCGGATGCGCGCCAGAGCTGCTTGCCGGTGCGGTCGAGGCAGTACACGTGACCGTCGTAGGAGCCGACGTAGAGCCGTCCGCCCGCGCCGGCGATCGCGCCCTTCACAGCACCGCCGACGTGGCGCCGCCAGAACACGCGGCCGTTGTCGGCGTCGAAGGCCCACACTTCGCCGTTCCAGTCGCCGACGTAGAGCCGGTCGCCGATGAGCAGCGGCGAGCTCTCGGACGGCCCCAATGTGTGCTGCCAGTGGATCTGCCCGTGTCCGGCCGAGAACGCGACGAGGCGGCCGTCGTGCCCGCTGCTGCCGCTCGCCACGTTGCAGGGGGGCTGGTTGAGAAAGACGGCGTACACGGTCCCGTGCGCGTGCGGCCCGATCGCGGGTGACGCCGCGACGCAACGATGCAGGTCGAGCTTCCACGCGGGCTTCCCCGTCTTGACGCTGATCGCGGCGAAGCGTCCAGCGTTCGTCGAGAAGTAGAGGCGTCCGTAGCCGATCGACGGCGGAAACTCGACGAGGCTGCCGGCCCCGTAGCGCCACTCCGTCCGGAACGGCGGCTTCAACGCGATCGCGACCGAGCGCGCACGCGTTGCGTCGAACCCGTACATCGGCCACGGCACCTTCGCCCCGGCGGGGAGCGGCCTCTGCGGTTCCGGCGTGGGCGTGAACTCCGCCGTCGGGGAGCCGTGCACGTCCTTCGCCTGCTGCAGGCGATGGATCACGAGCGCGGCAATGAGACCGCCGACCAGCACGGCAAGCACTGCAAGGACGATGACGACGCGCCGCATGGCGGCGTCAGGGTAGGGGTAGCCCTACGCCGTCCGACGGATTGACGTAATCGCTAGCCCCAAAGGACCGAGATCGGTGCAGCGATGATCCCGTTTTCGAGCTCGTAGAGCCGCGGCCCCGTATGAAAGACGACCCCGGCCACAAAGAGATCCCCAAGCCTCTCGCGAAGCCAGGACAGATGCTTTGCATCGAAGCGGTCAGGTGAAGCGCTCGCCTTGATCTCCATCGCAATGACACGCTGACCGCCGAGCTCTGCGATCACGTCGATTTCATGGCGACCCTGTTCCGTCCGGAGGTGGAACAGCCGCGGCGTCATCTCGGACACAATGACCTCAGGCCGCAACTGCGCCGCGACAAACGTGTCGAGCACTCGGCCGAGGAGACTTCCGTCGCGCATGATCCCGGCTGTGTCGATGCGCAAAGCGGCCGCCATCAGCGCAGCGTCGACGACGTAACGCTTTGGCTGCTGGACGAGACGTCTGAGCCGATTCGACGCCCACGCCGGCATCTGATCGATGACGAAGAGGTTGGTCAACAGGTTCTCATATGTGGTCGCCGTCATCCGGTTGACCTGGGCCGCATCGTAAATCGTCTTGTGATCGCAGACACCGCCGGAGTTGAGCGCGTACGCCTCGAAGTAGTTGCGAAGACGCACCCGGTCGTACTTGCGGCGGCGATCGCCGTCCAGCTGCTCGACGTCGTGGGTCAGCAGGCTCTCGATATATCCCTCGAGAGCGATGCGTCGCGCCCGCCCGTCGAGCACGAGCGCGATGAACGGAAGGCCGCTCGCCAGCGCGAGCTCGAGGTACCCGCGGAGGTTGGGAGTGTCCGCCGGCACGCTGAGCGCGTCTCCGGCCGCAACCTTGTCGAAGAAGGTTGGCGCCGAGGCGTCGCCGATCTGCTCACGAACGGTCATCGGGTGCATGGCGAACCGCACGAGCCTCCCCGTGCCTTCGTGTACCTCGTTCTCGAGCTCGGCGTTCACCGAACCTGTGAGGTAGAAGCGGTTCGGCCGCGGATCCGCGTCGATCGCTCGTCGAGCAGCCCCGAACACGCCTGGAACTTCTTGCCACTCGTCGAGGAGAACCGGCTCGGCGAGCCCCTCGAGTGCGACATCTGGATCGGCCTCGAATGCGGCTGCTTCCGCTGCTGCGTTCAGTCGGATGACGGTTGCGGCTCTGCGGGTGAACGTCCTCGTCTTGCCGGCGGCCCGTGGACCGACGATCTGGAGCCCGGGTAGCTGGGTCAAGAGTTGATCGAGCAGCGGGTCGACAAGCCGCTGGCGGTACGGAATCTCTGAACCGGTAGCGCTCATACGCAGCTTATAGTAGCGTTTTTACGCAGCCAATAGTATGCGTGTCACGCACACCGTCGCGTCCGCCTACCCAGTGACGACTCCCAGGTCGACCGTCGTGACGAGGCCGGCGGAATTGGTCGCCGAGAGCGTCGCCTGCCAGGTGCCGGGCGGGATGGTCGCCGGCGCGCTGCCGGTCAGCGGCTGTTGCGCGAGATCGATGCTCTGCGGCGGGTTCACGCCGGTCGGGTCGACAAGGTCGATGCGCAGCGCGAGCCACGGCGTTCCTGGATCGTTGCCCTGCCAGCTGAGCGTGCCGCCCTGGAGCTGCGCCGACACCTGCGGCGGCGCGGTGTCCCAGGCGACGACAACAGGCGGCAGCTTCACCGTCCGCGTTCTCCCCGCACGGTTGGTGGCGGCGAGCTGCGCGGGGTACGTCCCCGCCGCGAGCCCGGCAGGCGGCGTCCACGTCAGCGTGTGCAGGCCGCGCGAGAGCCGGAACGTCGTCACCTGACCCGCGATCGAGAGCGACACGGAGGCGTTCTGCGACACGGTCACCGGGATCTGCGCGACGTCGAGGAACCCGTCGAGCGGTTGCGGATAGATCGTCGGCGGCGGCGGGCCGGGCGTCACCTGCGGCGGGTCGTAGTAGTAGCCGTGGAACCGCTGCGCGGCGTCGGCCCAGAAGGAGTCCTGCGTGCGCGCGGCGAGCTTGGCGAGCAACTGCGTGACGAACAGCTGGTACTCCTTCGTCGCGTACGCGCCGCCGAGCTCGTACAGCGACCAGTCGCCGGTGTCGAAGCGCGGCAGCAGCGCCTTCGCCGCCGCATCGAGCCGCTGCGCGAGCGCGCCCGCTTCCACGTTGCCCGTGTCGTCCGCGTACTGCATGAGCGACACGACGCTCTGCAGCTGCGCGTTGAGCACGATCTCGCGGTTGAATCCGTAGAGACGGATCCACGGCCCCGGCGAGAGCTGCATCACGAGTCCCGGCACCATCGCGTACGCGCGTGCGGCGGCAGCCGTCAGCGTGGGATCCTCGAGCACGACGCCCGCGCGTGTCAGCGCCTGCGCGGCGACGGCCTGCGCCATCCCGGACGCCCACGGCGGCCGGCCGAAGCCGAACGGGAAGGCGTACTCCCACACGAGCCCGCTGCCGCGCGGGATGCCGCGCGCGATGAGCGCAGCCGCGAGCGTCGCGGTCCGCTCGGCGTCCTGTGCAAGCGCCGCCGCATTCAACGCGCCGAATGCGGCGAGCGGATGGAACTCGAATCCCTTGCCCGCGAACCAGCGATACACGACGCCTTCGACGTCGGCGATGTCGATGCGCGAGAACGGAATGATGTGCGTCTCGAGGTAGGAGAGGTTCGCCTCGAGCTGCGTGAAGAGCGCGAGCGCGCGCGGCCGGGTATACGAGTCCCACAGCGCCGTGATCTGTGCGAGCTGCACCGCGAGAATCTGCGCGCGCAGCTTCGGCAGCGTGGAGACGTCCCGCAGCGTGCGCGCGACGTCGGCGCGGTAACGCTGCGCGTCCTCGGGCGCGATCCAGTGGCGCTGGAGCGCGA
>JANMWV010000055.1:0-2448 GCA_031394165.1 Actinomycetes bacterium | reverse complement strand
CCGCGCTCCTGACGCCGGGCGTCTCGGTCAACTCGTTCGGCTAGACGAGCACCAGGGAGGGGCCTGCACGAGCAGGCCCCTCCCACTCTCTGCGCTCTAGCGGAACGCGCCGATCAGCACGCCGCCGGCGACGACCAGCAGCGCGCCGAGCACGAGCCGCCGCCCGACGAGCTCCGTGTGCCGGATGAGCAGCACGGAGAGGCCGACACCCCAGAGCGACTCCGTCGCGATCAGCGGTGAGACGACCGTGACGCGGCCGCGATAGAACGCCTCGAACAGCGACACGTACGAAAGGCCGAAGAGCACGCCGACACCGAGGAACGGCAACGCGTCGTGCAGCCGCTGACTCCCGCGCAGGCGCGGCCCGAGCACGGCGACGATCACGACGGTGCCGCCGAGCAGCGCCGCGGCCGCCGCGACACCCGGCGGTACCTCGGTGCTGCGCGAGAGCCAGCGCAGCAGGTTGTCTCGCACCGAGAAGAGCACTGTGACCACGAATGCGTACAGGAGCCCGATCGCGCGCAGGTGCTCGGGCCTCCCCCGCTCGCGCGCGAGCTCGACGCCGCCCGCGACGATCAGCACGGCGCCGACGATCAGGGGCACGCTCACCGGCTCGCCGAGGAAGACGAGCGCGATCGACACCGAGATGAGCGGTCCGACACCGAAGACCACCGACGCGCGCGAGGCACCCGCCTCGCGGATGGCGAGCGTCACGAGCAGCTGTCCGATGCCGGGCTGGATCAGGCCGGCGAGCAGGAACGGCCACGCAGCGGTTGCGTGCACGCCGCGCGACGGCACCTCTGCGACGGCGGCGACGAGCCCCACCGCGAGCGCGCCGACCACAGTGCAGATCGTCGCGAGCTCGACGCCCGGATGACGGCTGAGGCCGATCCGCAGACCGACACTCATGCCGCCGAAGAGAACCGCCGACAGGCAGGCGAGGCCGATCGCCGTCAAGGACGCGCCCGCTCGGAGAGAAGTTCGTCGAGGTGCGCCATCCCGAAGACGCACCATAGACTCCTTCGCATGGCCACCGAGACGCACGCGGGGCTCGCCGCCCAACTCGCCGAGGACGCCGCCGAGCGGTTCCTCCGCTACGTCCGCATCGACACGCAGTCGGAGGAGGACTCGGAGAGCTATCCGAGCACGGCGAAGCAACTCGACCTGCTGCGGCTGCTGCTCGGAGAGCTGCAGGAGCTCGGGCTCGAAGACGCGGCGATCGACGAGCACGGGTATGTCACCGCGACGCTGCCGGCGACGGTCGACCGCGAGGTGCCGACGATCGCGTTCTTCGCGCACGTCGACACGGCGCGCGAGTGCAGCGGTGCGAACGTGCAGCCGCAGCGCATCCGCTACGAGGGCGGCGACGTGACGCTCGGCGACTCGGGGCAGGTGATCCGCCCGTCGGAGTCACCGGAGCTGCAGCACCACGTCGGCCACGAGATCATCACGACCGACGGCACCACACTGCTCGGCGCGGACGACAAGTCGGGCATCGCCGAGATCATGGCGGCGGCGGCGTACCTCGTCGCGCATCCGGAGGTTCCACACGGGCCGGTGAAGGTCGCGTTCAACCCGGACGAGGAGATCGGGCGCGGCGTCATCCACTTCCCGGTCGACACGTTCGGCGCCGTCGCGGCGTACACCGTCGACGGCTCGACGACGGGCGAGGTGCAACAGGAGACGTTCTCCGGTGCGCAGGTACGGATGAAGGTGCGCGGCCGCGCAATCCATCCGGGCTGGGCGAAGGGCGAGCTCGTGAACGCCGTGAAGCTCGCGGCAGACGTGATCGACCGGCTGCCGAAGGACCGGCTCTCGCCGGAGACGACGCACGAGCGCGAGGGCTACGTGCACCCGATCGTCATCTCGGGCGACTCGTCGGAGGTGGAGATCCGCTTCATCGTGCGCGACTTCGAGAACGACCTGCTCGACCAGCATGTCGAGCTGCTCCGCGGCATCGCAGCCGCTGTCGCCGCGACGGACGAGCGTTGCTCGATCGAGGTCGAGTCGAAGATCCAGTACCGGAACATGCGCGACACGCTCCGGCAGCATCCGGCAATCGTCTCGAACCTCGAGGAAGCGGTACGGCGCGTCGGGCTCGAGCCGAGGCTGACCGCGATTCGCGGCGGTACCGACGGGTCGGCGCTCACCGAGCTGGGGCTGCCGACGCCGAACATCTTCACCGGCGGCCACGACGCGCACAGCGAGCGGGAGTGGATCTGCATCGAGGACATGGGCCTCGCCGCGGCCACGGTGGTCGAGCTCGCGAAGGTCTGGGCCTTGTAGATCCGCAGCCCCGGGCTAGGCTGTCCCGATGGAGCCGCTGCTCGACACGTTCGGCCGGCCGCTGGAGACCTTGCGCGTGTCGATCACCGACCGCTGCAACTTCCGCTGCGTCTACTGCATGCCGAAGGAGGTCTTCGGCCGCGAGTACGCGTTCCTCGATCG
>JANMWV010000604.1:0-2591 GCA_031394165.1 Actinomycetes bacterium | reverse complement strand
GTCGCCTTCACCGTCACCGTCCCTGAGACGGTCGACGAATCGGCGGGCGCGGTCACCGAGACCGTGGGTGCTGTCGTGTCTGCCGGGGCCGGCGCGGCGGGTGTGATCGCTCTGTAGTACAGCTCAGGCTGCCAGGTCTGGTTGTCGAGCTTGTCCTCATCGAAGAACGCGACATCCAGCACGTTGGCGTTCGGGTCGGTGAACGAGCTCTGGCGGATCGACGCGGCGCCGTCGAGCGTTCCATCACTCGTCGAGGAGAGCGGGAAATAGCTCGACCAGGGTTGTCCTGGCTGCTGATAGGCGTAGCCGAGCCTGACCTGGGTGTCGTGGCCGAGGAAGACGTAGATGTCGTTTCCGTGGGCGGTGATCTGCGGGTCATGCGCGAGCAGGCCAGGCGTCGGCGGGTTGTCGGAGACCGTCGGGCTGTCGTCGACCCAGCCGCTCGTGGTGCGGTACTTGACCTGCACGATGCCGAACTGTGAGCCGCTCGGCGCGAAGGCGCCGCGCGAATTGCTCACATAGCAGACGTACGGGACGCCGCCGGCCGTGACCGCCACGCTCGGGCCCTGGTCGGCGGACACGTCGCGGAGCACGTCACTCGAGGCGACGGTCTCGGGAGTGCTCCAGGCACCGCCGAAACTGCGGCTCGCGTAGAGAACTGTCGCTGGGCCGCCCGAAGGATCGTCGAGCCAGGTGACGTAGAGATTGCCCGAGCTGTCGAACGTCAGCGACGGATGCGTTGGGGCGCTACCGGTACCGATCAGCTGGGGGGCCGACCAGGCGCCGCTCACGCGGTTCGTGTAGTAGACGGAACTGCCGCTGACGTAGACCACATGTGGGACGTCAGCACCATCGACCGCGAGAGCGAACGCGTCGAAGCCGCGCGATGTCGATGGCATCCCGGTCACGATCTCCTCGGCCGTCGTCGTCCAATGATCCGTCGTCGTGTCGAAGGTCTGGTAGATCAGCGGCGTGCGGAAGCTGTCCTCGAGCCATGCAACATGGACGAGCCCATGCGAGTCGATGCGTGCGTCGGCACCACCGATGTTGATTGCGCCACTCGCACCCGGGCGTGGTCGATGCGCGCCGTCGGCCTCGGAGAATCCGGTCGGGACGCCGGTGGTGTTGGCCCGGTACATGCGGATCACTGCCGGACCGGTGCGGTTGCTCGGGTTCGCATAGGCGCTGTCGTCGACCGCGACGATGTAGGTGCGGTCGCCGGCAGTGCGAACGACCTGATGCATCGTCGGATCGACGTAGCCGGGGCCGACGGCTACGAGGCCGGCCGTGAGAGTGCGGTTGGCAACAGTGACCGCGATCGTCGCCGCCGAAGTCGAGTTGCCGGCGCGGTCGGTCGCGATCGCGCCGAGTGTGTGTCCGCCGGCAGCCGCAGTGGTCGTATCCCATGTGACCTGGTAGGGCGTCGATGTCTGCGGAGCTCCGAGGCTCGCACCGTCGAGGGTGAACTGCACGCTTGCGATACCGCCTGCGTCACTCGCATCGGCTGCGACGGTCACGCTGCCGCTGATCGTTCCTGCAGAGGGACTGGTGATCGCGACGGTCGGGGCGGTCGTGTCGATCGTCCAGCTGAGGCTTGCGGGCGTCGGATCGGCGTTACCGGCGGCGTCCGTGGCCCGAACACGGAACGTATGCGAGCCGACCGCGAGACCGGTCAGGTTGACCGGGCCCGTGCAGGTCGTGAACATGGCGCCGTCCAGTGAGCATCGGAACGTTCCTGCCTCGGTCGAGGAGAACGTGAAGGTCGCCGAGGTCGTCCGCTCGAACAGTGACGGCCCGCTGTTGATGGTGGTGTCGGGCGGGGTGGTGTCGACTGTCCAGGTAAAGGTCGCGGGGGTGGGGTCGGTGTTGCCCGCGGCGTCGCGTGCGCGAACCTGGAAGGTGTGGCTGCCGTCTGCGAGGCCGGTATACGCTGCCGGGCTCGTGCAGCCTGTGAAGGCCGTGCCGTCGATGGAGCATTGGAAGGACGCGCCGGCCTCGGAGCTGAAGTCGAACGTCGCACCGGAGAGCGTCGACGGGTTGTCCGGCATCGAAGCGATCGTGGTGTCAGGCGGGGTGGTGTCGACAGTCCAGGTGTAGGTCGCGGGGGTCGGGTCGGCGTTCCCGGCTGCGTCGCGTGCCCGGACCTGGAAGGTGTGAGCGCTGTCGCGGAGGGAGTCGTAGCTTTGTGGACTGGTGCACGGCATATATGCGGCGCCGTCGATCGCGCATTCGAACGTCGCGCCTGGCTCGGAGCTGAAGCTGAAGCTTGCGGCTGCGCTGTTGCTCAGGGCGGGTGGTGTGCTCGTCAGCGTCGTGTGGGGTGGGGTGGTGTCGATCGTCCAGGTGTAGGTGGCAGGGGTTGGGTCGGTGTTGCCTGCGGCATCGGTGGCGCGGAACCTGAAGGTGTGGCTGCCGTCGGCGAGGCCGCTGTAGGTCTTGGGACTCGAGCAGCTCGTGTAGGCGCCGCCGTCGAGTGCGCACTCGACGGTTGCGCCCGTCTCGGAGCTGAAGCTGAAGCTGGCAGCGTTGCTGTTGGTTACGGCGGGCGGTGTTGTGCTCGTGAGTGTCGTGTGGGGTGCTATGGTGTCGAC
>JANMWV010000594.1:0-1730 GCA_031394165.1 Actinomycetes bacterium | reverse complement strand
AGGTGGAGGGCCTGGAGCAGGCCCTCCACGATCTGCAGCGTCTGACCGAGCGGCTGCGGCGCGAGTGTCCCTGGGACCGGGACCAGACGGTGCGCACGATCGTTCCGCACACCGTGGAGGAGGCCTACGAAGTCGCCGACGCGGCGCTCGCGGGTGACGACGCGAAATTGCTCGACGAGCTCGGCGACCTGCTCTTCCAGGTCTACTTTCTCGCGCTGCTGCTCGAGGAGGACGGCAACGGCGACCTGGAGACCGTCGCTCGTGCGGTGCACGCGAAGCTCGTCAGGCGGCACCCGCACGTCTTCGGTGACGCCGAGGCGCGTACCGCCGAGCGTGTGCGCGAGCGATGGGAGGAGATCAAGTCGGAGCAGGAAGGCCGCGAAGGGATCTTTCACGATGTGCCGGGCTCGCTTCCCGCGCTCCTCCACGCGCGGAAGGTACAGCGCCGTGCCGCCGCCGTCGGCTACGACTGGCCCGATCTCGCCGGCCCGCTTGCGAAAGTGCGCGAGGAGCTCGGTGAGCTGGAGAAGGCGCTCGACGCAACCGGCGCGACCGCTCCGGAGACGGAGCCCGATGCGGCCGTGTTCGGCGAGGTCGGCGACCTTCTCTTCACGGTTGCGAACGTCGCGCGGAAGCTGAACGTCGACCCGGAGTTAGCGTTGCGGGCGACCACGCGCCGCTTCGTGCAGCGTGTCGAGCTGGCCGAGGGGCTCGCCGACGCCGCGGGCGACCGCTGGACGGGCCTCGATCTCGAGACGCAGGATCGCTACTACGCACGTGCAAAGGAGCAGCTCCGATGACGAACACGATCGTCCACGTCCACGCCCGCCAGATCCTCGACTCGCGTGGGAACCCGACGCTCGAGGTCGAGATCGGGCTCGAATCGGGCGCCTCCGGCCGTGCCGCTGTGCCGTCGGGCGCGTCCACCGGCGAGCACGAGGCGGTCGAGCTTCGCGATGGTGGCGAGCGCTGGCTCGGCAAGGGTGTCTCGCGCGCCGTCGAGCACGTCAACGGCGAGCTTGCCAGCCTGCTGATCGGCCTCTCCGCGGAGGAGCAGCGTGCGCTAGACGCGGCGATGGTCGACCTAGACGGGACGCCGACGAAGAGCCGTCTTGGAGCGAACGCGATCCTCGGCTGCTCGCTAGCGGCGGCGAAGGCCGCGGCCGAGCACGCCGGCGTCCCTCTCTACCGTTGGATCGGCGGCACGAACGCCCACACGCTCCCGGTGCCGCAGCTGAACGTCGTGAACGGTGGTGCGCACGCCCAGAACAACCTCGACTTCCAGGAGTTCATGCTCGTTCCCGCCGGCGCGGAGTCGTTCTCGGAGGCGTTGCGAATCGGCTCGGAGACCTATCACCACCTGAAGGCGCTGCTGAAGGAGCGCGGCCTGTCTACCAGTGTCGGCGACGAGGGCGGCTTCGCGCCCGATCTGCCGTCGGCCGCGGACGCCTGCGCGGTCGTGCTCGAGGCAGCCGAGCGGGCAGGGCATCGCGACAAGGTCGCGCTCGCGCTCGATCCCGCAACGAGCGAGCTCTACGAGAACGGCGTCTACGAGCTGCGGCGCGCCGGCGGCACCCTCGACGCCGCAGGGATGATCGACCTCTGGGCCGACCTGTGCGATCGCTATCCCGTCGTCTCGATCGAGGACGGCCTCGCCGAGAACGACTGGGACGGCTGGAAGACGCTCACCGACCGCCTCGGGAACCGCACGCAGCTCGTTGGCGACGACC
>JANMWV010000553.1:0-7451 GCA_031394165.1 Actinomycetes bacterium | reverse complement strand
CCGGTTCGATCCCGGTACGCTCCATTCTTGTTGTTGTCTCTATAACGTGCTATGGCTAGGTCGGCGTCTCCGGCGACAGCACTCTGGCCCATGCCCGCGTGTACTCGCCGCTGGCTCTGGCACCTTGCAGGCGTAGCAGAGGGTTCTTCGGGTCAACGAGCGACTTCTTCTGGGTCGCGGCCGGCAGCTTCGTGCTCGCGCGCCGCGATCCGGCTGTGCCTCGGACGTAGATACTCGGGCTCGGCGCGTCCCGCCGCGGCGAAGCAGACCTGAAATGATTGCGGCGTGGAGTCGATTCTCGAGGCGATCGGGAACACCCCGCTTGTGCGTCTGCGCCATTGCTTGCCGGCTAAGGGCGCTGAGCTCTGGCTGAAGCTCGAGTACCGCAACCCGACCGGGTCGATGAAGGATCGGATGGCACTCGCGATGATCGAGGGGGCCGAACGAGACGGGCTCCTCTCGCCCGGCGAGACCGTCGTCGAGTACACAGGCGGAAGCACCGGCCCTGCGCTCGCACTCGTCTGCCGGGCGAAGGGGTATCGCGCTCTGATCGTGATGGCCGACTGCTTCACGGAGGAGCGCTTCCAGCTGATGCGGGCGCTCGGCGCGGAAATCGACGTCGTTCCGTCCGTCGAGGGGCGGCCGAAGATCACCGCGCAGGACATTCGGAACATGGTCGCCCGCGCCGCTGAGCTCGCGGAGAGACCGGGGCATTACGCCACCGACCAGTTCAACAACCCTTACATCATCCCGGATCATCGTGACAGGCTCGGACGCGAGATCTGGGAGCAGACCGAGGGGCGGGTGACTGCGTTCTGCCAAGGCATGGGCACCGCGAGCTCGCTCATGGGCGTCTCGGATGCGCTCAAGCCCCGGGGCGTGTTCATCCAAGCCCACGAGCCGGCGGGATCGGCTGCGATCACCGGGGGCGCCCAGGGCCCGTTCCTCGTCCAAGGCTGGACGGGCTTCGTGATGCCGCACTGGTACCCCGAGAAGGTCGACCATGTCGAGCCTATCGAGGACGACGAGGCGATCGAGATGACTGTCCGGCTCGCGCGCGAGGAAGGAATCTTCGCAGGGATCTCGACCGGGGCGAACGTCGTCGGGGCGCACCGCCTCGCGGAGCGCCTCGGCCCCGACGCCGTGATCGTGACACTCGCCGTTGACACCGGCTTCAAGTACCTGAGCGTCAGCCCGTTCGGCGGCGACTCGACAGCGCAGGGCTAACTCAGCGCGGCGTCTGGGCCTCGTCTGCTCGCCGTCCGGGTCACGGCCGGCTTCCTCGCACTCCTCTTCCGGCTTCCCTCGCTCGCCGTCGGCGATCTCGCCATCGGCCCGATTCCGGCGAAGTCGGCGTCTCCGACTCTCGACGCTCTTGGGCCTGTACATGGAGCTTGCACTCGACCCGGACAACGCTCAGCGGCGTGGCTATGACCTGCAAGATCTGCTTGCCGCCGTGTTTAGGCCGGGCGTCTTCCGCGGTCGGCCTCCGTCTCCACGGCCAGCCTGATTGCCTCACTCGATGCTCAGCCGCTCAGCCGTGGCGACGTGGTTTGCGCAACGCCAAGTTCCCTCCACTAACCGCACGTGGGTGTCGATGTCTACGGGCGGAGCGACCACGTGTAGCGGGTTAGGCTCTCGCGAGGTGCAAGTCCGCCGGGCCGCACGCCGCGCCGAACGAGCAGTACGGGCGGACGCGCGTCTCGCGCGAGCGCGTCGCGGACCGGACCGAGCCCGTTCTTGCGCCAACCGTCGGGGAGGCCGACGACGACGAGCGAGGCGTCCGCCGCCGCTCGCAGGAGGTCATCGGCGTTCGGTGAGACGAGCAACGGCTCCGCCGCCACGCCGAGCGCCCGCTGGACAGCCAGCGATGCGTGTGCAAGCAGCCGACTCGAGTCCCTGGTACCGCTCGCAGCGTCGGGGCCCGGGCCGGCGAGCACGAGTCGAGAGCCGACCGACGCTGCGATCCACGCTCCGAGCTCGACCGCCGCCCAGTCGTGCTCGGCGCCGGTGAAGGGCACGAGCATAGGCCCGGCTCGAGGCGGTGCCTCGCGCTCGACCAGAACGGCCACGTCGCACGGCGCCCTCGTCAGAACGGTGTCGAGCGTGCCGTCCTCGAGCAGCCCCGCCGTGCCCCCGACGACAAGCAGGTCGACGTCCTGCTCGACGGCGATGCGCACGACGTCGTCGCCGGGCGCGAACGACGTGAACGCGGCGTAGCGCGCGGCGATCCCACGTTCGAGCAACGCGGCGCACCGCTCGCCGAGCAGCGACGTCGCGCGCGCGAGGTCGTCGTCGACGGCAATCGGCCGAACGATGACGAGGCCGTGCGCCGGCTGCCGCGTAAGTGGCTCGGCGAGAGCGAGGAGTCCCTCGAGCGGCTGCTCCGTGAGCATCGCGACGAGAATCGACCGCTCAGGTGCCGACGACGTGAGCTCGAGAGCGCGATCCTGACGCAGGATCGCCAGCTCGAGCTTCTGCAGCATCGTGCTCGGCTCGATCCCGAGCTCTTCGACGAGCACCCCGCGAACTCGCCGGAACGTCGCGAGTGCCTCGGCCTGCCGCCCGCTGCGGTAGAGGGCGAGCATCAGCCAGCGGTAGAGCGGTTCGCGGAATGGATGCTCGGCGACGAGAGCTTCTAGCTCCGGGACGAGACCGGCCTGCTCGCCGAGATCGAGGTCCGCTTCGATCCGCTTCTCGAGCGCGAGCAGCCGGAGCTCTTCGAGCCGGCCTGCGGCGACACGCGCAAACGGCGTGTCGGAGAACTCGGCGAGCGCCGGGCCACGCCAGAGCGCGAGCGCTTCCCGCAGCAGCCCCGCTGCGAGCTCGGCTTCGCGTCGAGCGAGCGCTTGCACGCCTTCCCCGAGAAGGCGTTCGAAGCGGTGCAGATCGAGCTGCTCGGGCTCGACCTGCGCGACGTAGCCGCCCGGGACGGTGACGACGAGGTTGGGCGCCCCGGAACGGAGCGCTTTGCGCAGGTTCGATACTCGGACCTGGAGCGAGCTCTTCGCGGTCTCGGCGGGCTCGTCGCCCCAGAGGTCGTCGATCAGCCGCTCGACGGGGACGGTCCGGTTCGCGTTCAGCAGCAGGATCGCGAGGAGTGCGCGCTCCTTCGCGCCGGCGATCCGGATCGATCGATCGCCGTTCCATAGCTCGAGCGGACCAAGCAGCCGGAACTCCATCGCTACGACGCGCGATAGGCAGCCGGTAAGCGGCTGGTAACCGCCGCGTACGAGTGTCGCCGGGGACGGACGCTTGCAACCCCAGAAGGAGGCATCAGCAATGCGCTCATTTACGCTCATGGCGGCAATCGCCGCTCTGACAGCATCCGTCTTCGCGTTCGCGGCGCAGGCCGGCTCGATCGGCCCGCCGTGGGGCCCGGAGACGCCACACTTCAACCTCGAGGTCGTCTTGCGCGGCGTCGCAGGCGGACCGGACGGCGGCTTCGGCCTCGTCAAGTTCCGCCAGCCGAACGACGCGCAGAAGATCGTCTACCTCGACACGTGGGTCCGCGATCTCGCGCCGAACACGAGCTACCAGCTCCAGCGTGCGGTCGACACCAACGTGAACGACGATTGCACCGGCACGAACTGGCTGACGCTCGGCAAGGGACCGGTGCCGCAGACGATCACGACCGACGACCGGGGAACCGGTCGGGAGCCGCTCTGGCGCGACCTGGCGGCAGTGCCGCTCGGCACGCAGTTCGACATCCACTTCCGCGTGATCGACGCGGTGAGCAAGGCCGTCGTGCTGGACAGCGGCTGCTACCAGTTCACGGTCAGTCAGTGAGGTCGTGAGGGCGGCGCCCGGCGGGCGTCGCCCTCCGTCAGCCACTGACTGCGTACCCGGCGAACCAGCCCGAGGGCGGGCCGGGCATGTTCGTGTGGCCTCGGAAGACCGTCGTGAACGTCTCGCCGACCACGCCGAGCTGCACGGTGCCCTTCCCGGCGGGGAACGGTGTCGTCGTGACGATCCTGTTTTGGTGGAAGGTCGTGAACGTGTCCGAGACCGTGTCGACGACGGACTGCTGCCGGAACGTCGCGACGAGCACCGGCGTTCCAGCGCGGAACGTATTCAGGTCGGCAAAAGTCTCATTCGGCGCAGCGTTGCGGTAGATCGTGAGCGTGCCGCTCCGCGTGACCACGCGCAGCGGCCCGTTCGTGATCACCCGGAGCGTTGCAGCCTCGGCGTAGAACGTAAAGAGCGCCGTCGTCTCGTCCTGCGGCTCCCCCTTGAACGCGGTCACGCCGCGAACATACGAAAGGTAGCCGTAGTGAATATGGGACGCCGGTGTGACGCCCGGCGGGGAATTCACGAACTGACCGACGAACTCGAGCGAGAGATCTCGGATCGGGTGTGCCGGTGTGGCGCCGACAGCCGGCGCGGCAAGTGCCACGACGAGTGCGGCGACCGCAACCATCACCCTCTTCACGCGGGCATCCTTACAAGCCAGACCGCGCCGAGGCCGACGGCGAGGCCGACGGGCTCGGAGCCGACGCGAATCGTCTTCTCAACCACGTTCCGCGAGGGGTCGATCTGCATGACCGTGCGGTCGAGTGCGTTGGCGACCCAGATCGAGCGTACGCTCGCCGCCACGCTCACCGCCCCTCGTCCAACCGGGATCCGCGCGACGGTCCGGCCCGTTCGCGGGTCGATCCGCACGAGCGTATTCGCACGCCGGTCGACCAGCCAGACGCCACCGTTGCCGACCGCGACCGCCCGCGGCGCGAATTCGAGGGGAATCGTCGCGTCGATTCGGCCAGCTGACGGATCGATCCGCCACACCGTCCGGCCGCCGACGACCCAGACCGCGCCCGCGCCGGCGGCGATTCCGGCGAAGGCCGCGGTGTGGGGCTCGAGCGGAATGGTCGCCGCGATTCCCGTGTAGGGCGGATCGAGGCGCTGCAATGCGTGGACGTTCGGGTTCGCAACCCACACGTCTCGGCCGTAGGCGATCACCCTCGCGGTGGCGGCCGGGCGGCCCGGGAGGCGGACGACGCCGCTGACCTTGCCGAACTGGGCGTCGATCATCGTGACGGCGGTCCGGGGCGGTCCCGTCACCACCGCCGCCAGCGAGCCGACGTCCGCGACGCCGGAGGGCTTCCCTCCTACGCGGACCCGGTGGACGGTCGAGCTGACCGGATCGATTTCCGACACCGTGCCGTCGCCGCTCGTCACCCAGACGCTCCCGGCGCAGGTCGTGACGGCGGTCGGACGGCCGAAGAGCGTGAGACCGGCGATCACCCTCGCGCCGACCGGATCGATGCGAAGCAGAGAGTCGGCGCGCGCGATACCGCTTCCTCCTGCCGACAGCAGCACCGCAGCAACCCCCGCACCAACTCCCAGCGCGATTCCACTTGCGGTGAGCGCGCGCCGCGAGAGCCTGAGCCGCGCCGGCGGCGTGACGGCTTGCCCCGAGAGCGCAGCGTACGCCGCGCCGACGAGCGCACCGCACGTCGGCCAACGCTCAGCGGGAAGCTTCGCCATGCCCTTGGCGAGCACGTCGCCGAGCTCGAGCGGCAGCTCCGTCCGCGCGCGGCTGAGGTCAGGCGGCGGCTCCTCGAGATGGGCATAGATGACCGCGACCTCGCTGGCGCGGGCGAAGGGCACCTCACCGGTCAGACACTCGTGGAGTACGCAGGCAAGTGCGTACACGTCGGCGCGGCCGTCGACGTCCGCACCCTGAATCTGCTCGGGAGCGACGTAGTCGATCGTGCCGACGAGGCGACCCGAGTCCGTCAGCACGCTGCGTTCGGAGACGCTCTTCGTCAGGCCGAAATCGGCGAGATAACAGTGCTCCCGATCCGGCTGTGGTGAAATCAGCACGTTCGACGGCTTCACGTCGCGGTGCACGAGCCCGAGCGCGTGCGCTGCGTCGAGAGCGTCCGCCACCTGTGCGACGAGGGCAAGTGCCCGCTCCGGAGCGAGCGGCCCTTCGTGCCGCAGCACCGCCTTGAGATCGGTGCCCTGCACGTACCGCATCGCGATAAAGAGCACGCCATACGCGTCCCCCGCCTCGTAGACCGGGACGATATTGGGGTGGTCGAGCGAGGCCGCGAGCTCGGACTCGCGCAGGAACCGCTCGCGGAAGCGCTCGTCCTCGGCCAGCTCGGGCGCGAGCAGCTTCAGCGCGACCTTGCGCTTGAGCCTCATGTCCTCAGCGCGGTACACCACGCTCATACCGCCGCGTCCGAGCAGCGCCTCGACGCGGTAGCCGGCCAGCTCCGCCCCGATATGCGCATCCACCGCGAGGCTCACGCTCTCATCCCTTGAGTCGCCAAGCTTAGAGCCTGGGCAATCAGTCGACTAGGGCTGCGCTCCTTCCGCGCCCGCGGAAGCGCGAAGCGTCTCTCCGAGTCAGACGATTGCGAGCGGCTCCAAGCTCACGACGGCATGGTTTGCGCAACGCCAAGTTCCGTCCACTCCAGAAAAGCCCTGCTAGTGCAGGGGGAGCGGCGATACTCCACGCGTGACGGGCGAGGACGAGCGGCGCGCGGCTTGCGAGGCGGCTCCGATAGGCGCCGGAAGTCATCTCCAGCTCGGCTCCGAGCTCATGGGACAACGGAGGTTCGCCGCTGCGCTCGAGTGCTTCCGGCGCGCGCACGACCTCGGTGCGCGCGGCTTCGAGGTCGACTTCGGGTTGGGCTCCGCGCTGCTGGACACGGGTCAGGAAGCCGCCGCGATCGTCGAGCTCGAGCGTGCGGCCGCGCAGCAGCCTCGGCACCCCGGTGTCCGGCAGAACCTCGCCAAGGCGCAGTACCAGATGGGCCTCGTCGCCGAGGCGGTCGCCAACTTCCGTGCAGCGCTCGCGGTGAACGACGACTTCGTCCATCGCTCCGCCCTCGCCACGGTGATCCCCGGAGACCCTTCCGCCACGCACGCCGACGTTCTCGCGGCGCGCCGCGCGTTCGCCGAGAACGATCTGCCCTCGCCGCGCTTCCGCTTCTCCCCGGAACGCAGCCCGGGCCCCCTCCGCGTCGGCTACCTCTCGTCGTTCTTCAAGTCGGCCAACTGGATGAAGCCGGTCTGGGGCCTCGTCAACGAGCACGACCGCACCGGCTTCGCAGTCCACCTCCTCTCGGACGCGACGGAGGGGGAATGTGCGGCCGCCGGATACCGGCCGGATCCTCGCGACACGTTCGTGGCCATCCGGGGACTCGACAACGAACAGGCCGCCGAGCGGATCGCCGCTACCGAGCTCGATCTCCTCGTCGACCTCAACGGCTACAGCGCGCTCGGCCGCCTACCCGTCGTCGCCTACCGCCCTGCCCGCGCCGTCGCGGCGTGGTTCAACCACTTCGCCACGTCGGGGATGAACACCTATGACTGCCTCATCGGGGACTCGGTCGTCGTCCACCCCGACGAGGAGATCGACTACACCGAGAAGGTCGAACGCGTCTCTGGCACGTACCTGACCTTCGACGTCGCCTACGCCGTGCCGCCGGTCGAGC
>JANMWV010000511.1:0-14110 GCA_031394165.1 Actinomycetes bacterium | reverse complement strand
TCGCGCTCGTCGGCGACCCTGATCTCGTCTTCCTCGACGAGCCGACCACCGGCTTCGACCCGGCCGCACGACGCGCGGCGTGGGAGATGATCCGCTCGCTGCGGTCGCTCGGGAAGACGGTGCTGCTGACGACGCACTACCTGGACGAGGCCGAGCAGCTCGCCGACCGCGTTGCGGTGATGCGCGAAGGAGTGATCGTGCGCGTCGGGACGCCGCGTGAGCTGACGACGGGCGACCTCGAGGTGGAGATCCACTACCGCCGCGACGGCGAGGAGATCGTGATCAGCACCACCGAGCCGACACGCGTGCTGCACGAGCTCACGGCGGAAGCGCTCGCGCGCGGCGAGGAGCTCGAGCGCCTCGAGGTGCGCCGGCCGACACTCGAGGACGTCTACCTGACGCTCACCGGAGACGACGCGGAGTGAGCTGGCGCCTCTTCGTGCACCAGCTGCGCTCCGAGCAGCTGCTCTTCTGGCGCAGCAAGGAAGCGGCGCTCTTCATCTTCCTCTTCCCGCTGCTGCTCTTCACGCTGCTCGGGTCGGTCTACAGCGGCAAGATCTACGGCGTGCCGGCTGCGCAGGTGCTGCTCGCCGGTCTCATCGGCTACGGCTGCGCGAACACGTCGTTCGCCGGCCTCGCGATCACGCTCGTCATCCGCCGCGAGCAGGCGATCCTCAAGCGAGTTCGCGCGACGCCGCTACCCGCGACGATGTACGTGGCGGCGCTGCTCGTCTCGACGCTGATCGTGTTCACGCTCCAGACGATCGCGCTGTTCCTGCTCGGCCGCGCGATGTACGGCACGCCGTTCCCGAGCGCGGTCGGCTCGCTCGTGCTGGCGATCGTGGTCGGCTCCGCCGTGTTCGCCGCACTCGGCGTCGCAACGTCGTCGTTGCTCCGCTCCAGCGAGGGCTCGTCGGCGGTCGTGAATTTCATCCTCCTGCCGATGGCGTTCCTCACCGGCTCGTTCGGGCCCACGCGCCACTATCCGACCTTCCTGCGCGGGATCGGCGACCTGCTGCCGCTGAAGTACTTCGTCGACCTGGTGAACGCCATCTATCTCGACGGCCAGGCGATTTGGACAAAACCACTCGATCTCGCCGTTCTCGCCGCCTGGGGCCTCGCCGGGCTCGTCGTTGCGGTGGTCAAGTTCCGGTGGGAGCCCCGCGGCGGTTAGATTCTTCGGCCCGCGGTACAAGGATGGAGATGAACACGACAATGGATCCCGCAATCGCATTCCGCGTGCCACCGCACGAAGAGGCCGTCATCGAGATACGGGTGAACTTCGGCGTCTACGCCGGGCGCAACGCGACACCCGCCGAGATCGACGACCTGGCGCGCGCGCTCCGCAACGAGGTGCCGCAGTTCACGATCACCGTCGAACAACGGCACGAGTTCGGCAACGACGTCGAGGCGGCCGTGCGCCAGGCCGTGATCGAGATCGACCGACCGAACGCAGGCGACAATCCCGATGCGCTCGCCGAACGCGTCGTCGCGGCGGCCAACCGGTGGGCCTCCGCCTGCATCGCCACGCGCACCGATCTCGGCGAGCTCGACGACGACTTCGGCAGCTAGCGAATTCCGGCCGCGGTCAGCGCGAACCGGGTGAGCGCGCTCGGCGTGTGCTGCGCGCGTCGGATCGACGACGTCAACGAGTCGACGAAGTACTCGATGTCATCGTCGGTGACGACGAGCGGCGGCAGCACCTTGAGGACGGCGATCTTGTGTCCCGCCACCTGGCTCAGGATCCGGTGCTTCGAGAACAGCGGCCCGACGACGAGCTGGGCGAACAACCCGGGCTGCATCCTCTCGATCATCTTCCACGAGAGCTTGTGGGACTCGGGCTCGGCGAACTCGATCGCCCACATCAATCCGAGCCCGCGCACCTCGCGCACGACGTCGAGCTCGTCGACCAGCGGCCGCGTCAGCTCGAGCAGCTTCTCGCCCAGGCGCGCAGAGCGCTCGACGAGCTGCTCGTCCTCGAGCTCCTGCAGCGTCGCGAGTCCTGCCACCATCGCCAGCTCGTTCGGTGCGAAGGTCGACCCGTGCGACACGGCGTGCTGCATCGAGTCGAAAACCGCCTCGTGCACCGCACGCGACATGAGCAGCGCGCCCACGGGCACGTAGCCGCCGGAGAGCGACTTCGCAACCGGCACGAGGTCGGGCTCGAGACCCCAGTGCTCGAACGCGAACAGCTTGCCGGTGCGCCCGAACCCGGTCTGGATCTCGTCGACGCAAAAGAGTGTGCCGTACTTCCGGCAGAGCGCCTGCGCGGCCTGGAGGTAACCCTCGGGCGGGATCTTGACGCCCTTCCCCTGCACGGGCTCGACGAGGAAGAGTGCGACGTCCTCGCGGCGCAACTGCTCCTCGAGTGCCTCGAGGTCGCCGAACGGCACGCGATCGAAACCGGGGAGCAGCGGCCCGAAGCGGTCGGTGAACTCGGGGTTGCCGTTCGCCGAGAGCGAGCCGAGCGTCAGGCCGTGGAAGCCGTGATCGAGCGAGATGACGCGCGTCCGCTTCGTCGCCGCGCGCCCGAGCTTCAGCGCGGCCTCGATCGCCTCGGTGCCCGAGCTCGTAAAAAGGCAGCGCTCGAGCCGCGCTGGTGTACGCGCGAGCAGCCCTTCCGCGAGCAGCCCGGGAAGGGCGGTGACGCCCATCGCGAGCATTCCGGGCGTGTCGAGCTCGAGCGCGTCGACGAGCGACGCGCGGACGTTCGCGTTGTTGCGGCCGACGTTGTACATCCCGAAGCCGCCGAGCATGTCGAGATACCGGTGCCCTTTCGCGTCCCAGAGGTACGCGCCCTCTGCGCGCTCCCACGTCCGGTCGAAGTCGATCGTCCGCAACACGCGCACGAACTGCGGATTGATCGTGCGCGCCCAGCGGTCGAGGTCGTCGCCTCGACCGTCCAGCAGCCCGCGAAGGTCGATCCCGGCCACACGAGCAATCTATCGCGACGTCAGGCCGCGGGCAGCCTGATCACGAAGCGCCCGCCCGCCGGGTCGACGAGCGCCTCGACCTCGCCGGTGACACTGCGCGCGAGCCGGCGCGCAAGCGAGAGCCCAAGCCCTGCGCCGTCCGGCCCGCCGGCCTCGCCGAGACGGCCGCGCACACCGGGCTCGAAGATCGGCTCCTGCTCGTCGGGCAAGACACCCGGCCCGTCGTCCGCGACGAGGTACCGCACGGTCGAGTCACGCCGTTCGACCGAGATGCGCACGCTGCTCGCTCCGTAGCGGCACGCGTTCTCGAGCACGGGTTGCAGGATCCGCTCTGCGAGGTCGGCGTCGATGCCGAGCCGCACGGGATGCTCCGGCTCCTCGATCTCGACACCGACGCGCTGCTCGTCGGCTAGACCGGCGCAGGCCTCCGACGCCGCTCCGGCGACGGTGTACGCATCGGCCGTACCGCGGACACTGCCCGCCTCGTGACGCGCGGCCGTGACGAGCGCGTCGACGATCCTCGTGAGCTGCTCCGCGTTGCGGTGGACGATCTCGAGTGCAGCCCGGTACTCCTCCGGCGGGCGCTGCCGGCGCAGCGCAAGCTCGGCCTCGGCGAGCACGCGCGCGATCGGCGTCCGTAGCTCGTGCGACAGCTCGGCGGAGAACCGCTGCTCGTGGCGCAGGCTCGCGCCGAGCCGGTCGAGGAGGCCGTCGAGCGTGGCGGCGAGTTCCGTCAGCTCGTCGTACGGATCGCCGAGCCCGAATCGCTGGTCCAGGTCGCGCTCGCTCCAGGTGGCTGCCTGTCGCGTCATGCGACGCACCGGACGCAACGACGACGCGAGGAGCCAGCGCGCGGCGAAGGCGACGAGCAGCAGCACGAGGCCGCCGAACACGAGCGACGCGATCAACGCCACTCTGCTGGTCTCCTCGTACGGAGCGAGCGAGCCGGCGACGACGACCGTGCCGAGCCGCCGCCGGCCGAGCACGACCGGCACGGCGTAGAGGCGCGTGTCGGAGGCCGTGATGTCGACGAAGCGCCTCGGGCCGCCCACGAGACTGCGCGCGGCAGCACGAACGCGCGCGCCCGCGCGCGGCTGCTCGAGAACGCGCCCGTGCGAGAACACCCATACGTTCGCATCGGGCGCTGCTGCGTCCGGAGCGTCGAGAAGCGTCAGACTGCCTCCTTCAACGCGCAGCAGCGACACCTGCTGCGCTGCGCGTGAGCGCAGGAGGTCCCTCGAGCTCTTGTCGAGCGTGGTCGCGAGCAGGAGGTTGAACCCGAAGAGCAGCGCGGCGACGGCCAGTGCAACCGCGGTGACGACGGCGAGCAGCAGCCGCCGGCGGATGCCGAGCGGCCTCACTGGATGCGGTAGCCGACGCCGTGCACGGTGCCGATCTCGGGCGCGCCGGCGAGCGAGCGCAGCTTTCTGCGCAGCCGCGCGACGTACGCGTCGAGCGTGTTCTCGCGCACGATCGCGCCGTGCGGCCAGCCGGCGCGGACGAGGTCGCGGCGACGCACCGCTTCGCCGGGTCGCGTGAGCAGGCGGGCCAGCAGACGAAACTCGGTCGGCGTCAACGGCACCTCGACGCCGTCGGAGCTCACCGAATGGGTGACGGGATCGAGCCGAAGGCCGACCGCCTCGACTGCCGCCTCACTCCCGCCGCGGCGTACGAGCGCATGGAGCCGCGCGACGAGCTCGACGAGCGCGAACGGCTTCGCGACGTAGTCGTCGCCGCCGGCGTCGAACCCCGCGACGCGATCGACGAGCGCATCGCGCGCGGTGAGGAAGAGCACCGGCGTCTGCACGCCGCGGGCGCGCAGCGCTTGGCAGAGGTCGCGCCCGTCCGTGTCCGGGAGCCCGATGTCGATCACGAGCACGTCGGGCGCGACGACGTCGACGCGTTCGAGCGCCTCGCTGCCGCTGCCCACCGTCTCGACCTCGAACCCCTCCTCGCGCAGGCCGCGGCCGAGCACCCCGCGCAGGTCGGCATCGTCCTCGACGATCAGAACCGTGGGACCGAGCATCTCGCCCCGAGTATGGCTGCTCACTCCTCGCGGAGGATCGCGCCGAGCGGCAGGCGCCGGATTCCGAGCGCGGCGAGCAGTGCGGCGAGCAGGCCGCCGGCGATTGCGGCTCCGGCGAGGCCGAGCAGGAACGGCCACGGGGCGGCGAGGTGATCGGGCGGCGGGTCGAAGACGTGCTGGAGCATCGCGACGAGCATCTCCGCGAGCAGCCACCCGAGCAGCGCCGCGAGCGCGAGCGCCGCGGCCAGCACGAGCGCTGCCTCGCTCCAGAGGAACGCCGCGGCCTGCCGCAGCGAGGCGCCGACGGCGGCCATGGTCGCGAGCTCCTGGCGGCGCTCCGCGAGCCCGACGCCGACGAAGAGCGCCATCGCGGCCGCCGCGAGCATCAGCGCGAACGCCTCCTCAATCCGGCTGATGCCGCGCAGGTCGACCGTCGTGATCGAGCTCGTCGTCTGTGCGAGCTGCTGGTGGATGTCGCGCACCGACGTGCCGTAGCGCTTCGTCTCGGCGGCGATCCGGTGTGCGAGCGCGACCGGATCGTTCTGCGCAGCCGCAAACACGACGTTCGGGCCCGGATCGTGCGTGACGTCCTCGAGATACGGGAGGTTCGTCACCATGAACGAGTCCTTCGGCGCCGACGGAAACTCTTGCACGATCCCGATCACGTGGAACGGAACGATCATGAACGTGCCGGTGCTGTGATCGAGCACGCGCAGCCGCAACAGATCGCCGAGCGACAGCGAGTAGTCGGCAATCGTCTCCTTCGAGACGACGACGCCGTCGTGCGTCGCACGCAGCCGTGCGAGGATGCCGCTCGCCGTGCCGCCGAGGAAGTAACTGTCGCGCAGCGTCGAGCCCTGCTTGAACGTCGCAGGATCGATGCCGAAGATGTCCTGCAGGTCCGGCCCGACGTACGCGTACGAGTGATCGACCGGCGTCACGCCCGCGACGCCCGGCGTGCGCGCAAGCTTCGAGACGAGCCCGTTGTTCGCAATCGCGCCGGCCGGCGCCGTCACGACGACGTCTCCCCCGACGGTGAGCTGTGCGTCGATGCGTGCCTGCTGGTCGTAGGTCGCGGTGAAGATGCCGAGGTTGACGCCGAACGCGAGCAGCAGCCCGACGACGAGCAGCCCCCGGTTGATCGCTGCACCTCGGCGGCCGGCGCTCGCGAGCAGGAAGCCGCGCCATGACGTGGCGCGGCTGCCGGCGGCGCGGCGCGCGATCCAGGCGAGCGCGGTGCCGCGCAGCCGGACGAGCAGCAGCGCCGCGCCGAGCCAGAGCAGTGCCGGCGCGAGAAACATGTAGACGGAGAGCGACAGCGTCGGGTTCGAGTCGGGGTTGACGACCGCAGAGAAGCCGGTGCGGGCGGTCAGCCAGTACACGAGCCCCGAGACGACGAGGCAGAGCAGGTCGAGGTAGAGGCGCTGCCAAAGCGGCGGCCGCTCGCGGCGTGCGCTGCTGCGGTTCTCGCTCACGCTCGCACGGAACGCGTTGAGTCCGGCGCCGATGCGCGCGGCGGCCGCACCCGCGGCGGCGAGCCCGACGCAGATTCCGAAGGTCACCAGCGCACGCCCGATGCCGACACCTCCGGCGGAGCCCGCGAGGTGCACCGCGAGCAACGCGATCGCCGTCCCGAGCGCGCCGGCGAGCAATCCGAGCAGCAGGCTCTCGACGCCCGCTAGGAACAGCAGGTCGCGCCGACGCGCGCCGCGCGCCCGTAGCAACGCGAGATCGCGGCGGTCGCGGTCGACGGCGCCGAGCGCCGCGAGGTACGCGAGCCCGAGCGCGACGAGTGCGCCGGGCACGGCGAGCATGATGTACAGCGTCTGCGCGTACAGCGCATCGCCGGCGGCGGCGGTCAGCGCGCTCTCGAGGTTGTCGACGAACACGATCTGCCCGGGCAGCGAGCGCTCGACACGGTTGCGGATCCTCGTCGCCTGCGCGAGCGCTGCCGACGGGCTGCCGTGAAGCGCGGTCGGGTCGGCCTGCGCCTGTACCTGCCACTGGATGCCGCTCTGCGTCCCGGGCACGGCCGCGCTCGCGTTCGTGACCAGCGGCAGCGACGGCGCGATCTTCGCCGCGAACGTGTCGAGCGGCAGGATCGCGATGTTGGCCGGCGGTTGCGCGGGCGCGGGGCCGACGAGCGGATTGAGCGGCTGGAAGAGCAGGTCGGGCGCCGTGACGAGCACGATTCCAGAGACTCGGAGGCGTACGGGTGCAGCGCCACGCCGCGGCGAGATGCTCACCATGTCTCCGGGCTGCGCCTGCAGCGTTGCGGCGAGCTGCTGGTCGAGGACGACGCTCCCGCGCTCGAGCGTGCCGCGGAGGAAGCGCAGCGTGTGGAAGTTCGCGAGGTAGCCGGGCGGCACGGCGAGGATCGAGCCCGCACCGGAGCGGATCGTTCCCGCCACAGCCGCGTGCTCGATGCCCGCGAACGGCGCCGTCGCGACCGGTTTCGCGGCGAGCACTCCCGGCTGGCGTGCGACGCCGCCCGCGACCCTCTTGGCGGCGGCATACGAGCCGACAGGGCCCTGCCAGTCGACCGGCACGCTCTGCACCGCGCCGCGCGTCATCGTGCCGAGCGAGTGCCCGATGAAGAGGAGCATTGCCGCGAGCAGCGCGACGGCGAGCGCGAGCGTGACGAGGCGCGTGGCCGCCCGGCCGGGCGCGCGCACGAGGCCGACGACTGCGAGCCGTGCGAGTGCGGTCATGTGCGGCTGCGCTCTTCACGCACGACGCGGCCATCGTGCAGCTCGACCTCGCGGCCGAGACGCGCGGCGACGCCGGGATCGTGCGTCGCGACGACGAGCGCGAAGCCGAACTCGGCCTTCAGCGCGTCGATCAGGTCGAGCACGCGTTCGCTCGTGTCGGAATCGAGATGGCCCGTCGGCTCGTCGCAGAGCAATAGCTCGGGACCCTGCGCAAGCGCACGCGCGATCGCGACGCGCTGGGCCTCTCCGCCGGAGAGCTCGGACGGCAGGCTCTCCACCTTTGACGCGAGACCGACGAGCTCGAGCAACTCGAGCGGATCGCGGGCCGACAGTCCCTCACGCGAGACGTGCGCTGCGAACGCGACGTTCTCGTACGCGTTGAAGTACGGCAGCAGGTTGGCGCCCTGGAAGACGTAGGCGATGCCGTGCGCGCGCACGGCGCCGCGCGCCGCGCTGTCGAGAGACGACAGCGGACGGCCGTGCCATTCGACGACGCCCGACGTCGGCTCGACGAGCCCGCCGAGCGCGTTGAGCAGCGTCGTCTTGCCGGAGCCCGACCGGCCGAGCAGCGCCAGGCTGTCGTCCCCCGACAGGCCGAGCGACACGCCGTCGAGCGCACGCACCGCCGCGTCGGCGCGCCCGTACGCGACGACGACATCCGTGCACGCGGCGATCGTCTCGCGTGGAGGCGCCTGGGCGGTCACGCCACGGCCTTGCCGTCGCGCAGCTCGACGACGCGGTCGACGGCGTCGGCCACGCGTGGCGAGTGCGTGACGACGACGACGGTGCTGCCGAGCTCGTCGCGGAGACGGCGCAGCGCGCCGAGCACGATCTCCTCGTTTCGCTCGTCGAGCTCGGCAGTCGGCTCGTCGGCGAGCACGAGCCGGGCCTCGCGCGCAGCGGCCGCTGCGATCGCGACGCGCTGCTGCTCGCCGCCGGAGAGCGAGCCGGCACGTTGGTTCTCCCTCGTGCCGAGATCGAAGAGCGCGAGCGAGCGGTCGACGGCATCTTCGACGCCGCGCTTGCCTGCGAGGCGAAGCGTGAGCGCGACGTTCTCCCGCGCAGAGAGCATCGGCCAGAGGTTATTGCTCTGGAAGACGAGTGCGACGTCGTGCGCGCGGTAGCCGGCGAGCTCCGCCTCGTCGAGCCGCGCGAGCGAGCGCCCGAAGCAGACGACGTCGCCCGCCGAAGGCTCGTCGAGCCCGGCGGCGAGGTGCAGCGCCGTGCTCTTGCCGGATCCCGACGGGCCGAAGAGCGCGACGAGCTCGCCCGGCTCGACACGAAGGTCGAGGCCGCGCAGCGCCACGGTCTCGGCCGGGCCGGAGCGGAAGATCTTGAAGACGTCGTTGAACTCGAGCGCGCCGAAGGTGAGCTGCGAGTCGCGCTCCGGCTCGCGGTAGAGGCTCGTTATCTCCACCTGAAGCTCTCGATCATCAACCGGTAGGCGTCGACGTTGTCGACTCCCTGCGGCGTGCCGAGATCGACGACGGCGCGCTTGCCGCCATGCGAGAGGTAGTAGCGATCGACGACGAGGGTGAGCTTCTTGCCGGTGACGGGATTCGCAGCGCTCTGCGTCGTATAGACGACCTTCACGGCGGGCTTGCCGCCGACGGTCGTCGTCAGCGGGCCCTTCGTGATGCTCGCGCCGGCGACGCCTGCGAGGTCTTTCCGCGCTTCGGCGATAGTCGCGGGTCTGCCCGGCTTCACGACGACGCGGACGATGTTGTTCTTGTCGCGGATCGTCACCGACGAACCAGAGCCCTGCTGCGCCCATCCCTCGGGGTACTTCATCGAGTAGCCCGCGGTCGGATCGGCGAAGCGGAGGAACACCTGGTTGTCGGGAACGTCGCCGGTGGCGGCGGCTTTCGCCTCCGCCTGGAGCGGGGACGGGGACGTCGGCGCGGCGAGCGTCGTCGCCTGTGCCCGAACCGGAACCGTCGTCGCGTTCGTCGCCGTCTGAGGCGCGACCTTCTTCGAACCGCCGCACCCGGCGACGAGCGCTACAGCGGCAAGCAACGCAAGGAGTCTCATGACCGTCATCTTCCCCGTCTTCCCCTGAAGCGTGCATGACAGCCGGCACGTTCAGATCGTCTTCAGAGCGCTCCTCAGCCGGCGTGCACGAGCGCGGCGACCCGCTCGATGCCGACGTCGATCAGCTCATCGCCGACGTTGCTGAACGAGAGCCGCACGTTCCTCGTCCCGCGGCCGTCCGGGAAGAAGGGCGCGCCGGGCACGATCGCGACGCCCTCGCCGACGGCGCGCCGCGCGAGCTCACCGCCGTCGACAGGGAGCGTGAGCCAGGAGAAGAAGCCGCCGCCCGGCTGCGTCCATTCGACGCCCGCGGGCATCGTGCGCTCGAGCGCGGCGAGCAGCCTCGCGCAACGACGCGCGTAGAGCGCGCGCGAGCGCACCAGCTGCTCGTCGATCCAGCCGCGGCGTGAGTACTCCTCGAACAGCCGCTGCCCGAGCGCGCCCGCGCACTGGTCGGTGTTCTGCTTGGCCGTGACGAGTTGCGCGACGATCTCCGCCGGCCCGGCCGCCCAGCCGAGGCGCGCGCCGGGGCAGAACGTCTTCGACGTGGTGCCCGCCTGCACGACGACGTCGGGGCCGATGCTCCACAGGCTCGCGAGCGCCGACCCGTCGAAGCCGAGCTCGCGATACGCGACGTCCTCGACGATGAGGAAGCCGTAGCGGCGGGCGAGGTCGACGAGCGCGGTGCGGCGCTCCGACGACAGCGTCACGCCGGCCGGGTTCTGGTGGTCGGGAATCGTGTAGAGCAGCTTCGGCCGCAGCCCTGCGGCGAGCCGTGTCGCGAGCTCGTCGACGTCGAGCCCGTCGTCGTCGAGCGGGACGGCGTCGACGCGCGCCTCGAAGCCGCGGAACGCCATGATCGCGCCGAGGTACGTGGGCCCTTCGACGACGACGACATCGCCCTTGTCGAGGAACGACTTCGACACGAGCTCGAGCGCCTCGATGCCGCCGCTCGTCACGAGCAGCTCGTCGTCGGCGGGACGCGCGCCCTGCAGCATCTCGATGCGCGAGGCCATCGCGTCGCGCGTCCCGGCGAGCCCGCGCGTCGGTGCGTACTGGAAGGCCCCGGTGTCGCCCGCGCTCGCGAGCTCCTGCATGATCGCGGCGGTCTGCTCCGCCGGGAACGTCTCCGGATCGGGAAAGCCGCCCGCGAACGAGATCAGGTCGGGGTTCGCGAGGTAGCCGAGGATGACCGCGATGCCGTCACCCGCGTCATTGCGCGTGCGCGACGCGAACAGCTCCTCCCAGCGCCGGGATTCCTGAGTGACCGCCATGGGCGGACGATAGCGCAGGCCTGTGAGCGGTTGCGCTCGGTCGACCGGCACGTTAGAAGTCTTCGCAAAGGCTAACGAGAGAGAGGGACCATGCGCAGGCGTCTGATCATCTTGATCGCCCTTGTCGGCGCGCTCGTGTCGGTAGGTGTGGCAACGACCGCCTCGTCGAGCGATCTGCTGAAGGACGAACAGCATTTCTACAACCAATCGCAGAAGACGTACACGGGTGGCTCGAAGGGCGGGTCGGCGTGGAACATGGAGGTTGTCGGTCACAACAACCTCGCGGTGCGCGGCTTCAACGGCGACGTGTGGGCGTACAAGGGATACGCCTACGTCGGGCACTGGGGGTTCTACGACCCGGCGAATGGCCACGGCGACTTCTGCCCGTCACCGCCGAACAGTGGAATCGCGGTTCTGGACGCGCGCGACCCTTCGAACCCGGTGCGCGTAGCGACGCTGCAGAATCCCGTCGGAACGTCGGCCGAGGACGTGACGGTCTACACGGCCAAGTACGGACCCCTCGCGGGACACGACATCGCGGCCTCCGGCATCCAATGGTGCGGTGGAACACGCCACGACCCGACGGCGATTCACGGCCTCCAGCTGTGGGACGTCACGAACCCGGCGCAGCCGAAGGGCATCGGCTTCCTCGATACGGGCTGCTGCACGCGGGGCGTCCACGAGTTCGAGATCGCGAACCGCGCCGACCTGCGCAAGACGTTCGCGTACGTGACGGTGCCGGCCGGCCACTATCCCGATCCCGAGAACGCCAACGGCATCCGCGAGGCACGGGGACTCGGCGACTTCCGCCTGATCGACGTCACCGATCCGAGGAGTCCCGTGACGACGTCGACGTGGGCCGTGCAGGACGTCGGCGGCCCGTTCGCGGCGCAAGGCTGCGATGCCGACGGCAACTACGGGCATGGCGCGGCGCCGTCGGGTGACGGCAAGCTCGCGTTCATCTCCTACTGGGACAGCGGCTTCATCTCGCTCGACGTGACGAATCCGTACGCGCCCGTGTACAAGGGACGGGCGGCCTTCCCGCCCACGGCAGACGGAGACGCACACTCGTCGAACTACGACGACAAGCGCAAGCTGCTCTTCTCGGCCGACGAGGACTTCTGCAAGGCCTCCGGGTCTGGAATCGACAAGGGCTTCGGCTACCTGCGGGTTTGGGACGAGTCGGATCTCGCGGTTCCGGTACAGATCGGCGACTACCGGACGCCGAACTCGCTCGGCACCAACGACCAGGGCGCAGGCGATTACGTCATCCACAATCCTCTGCTCGTCGGGTCGGACGTGCTCGCCTCGTGGTACAGCGACGGCGTCCGCGTCATCGACGTGTCGAACCCCCGAGCGCCGAAGGAGACGGCGTATTTCGTCCCGCCCGCGACCGAAAACCCGGTCAAGCCGGCGCAGCGCGGAACCCTCACGAATACGACGCAGGTTTGGGGTGTCGCGATCGACGAGGCGAACGAGGCGAACGGCCTCATCTACCTCAGCGACATGAACAGCGGCCTCTGGATCGTTCGCCGCACGAAGTAGCCGACGAACTGCCGGGGGCGGGACGATCGCGCGTCCCGCCTCCGACGTTTTGGTCCTGGCCCGGGCTAAAGTGGATCACGGTCGACCGCGCAAGCTCGCATGGTTGGGCCACAAGCCCCCGTAGCTCAGTGGATAGAGCAGCGGTTTCCTAAACCGCGTGCACAAGTTCGATTCTTGTCGGGGGCACTCGCAAGTCCGCTCGCGGGGCGGCGGTGGCGCGCACGCTGCCAGATCGACCGGGCGCCGGGCCGCTCGCGACGCTTTACGTCCGGTTGACGCAGCCCTGACGCTGCTCGCACGTTGGTGAACCACCGTCTGTCGGGCCGAGCACAGCTCGGCGAATCGAAACGGTAGGAGGTTACCGATGCGCAAGTTCACCCTCATCGCGGCGACGGCAATCGTCTTCGCACTGCTCCCCCTCGGCGCGGTTGCCGCGCCCCCCGGCGACGCCGGCGGCGCCGCGAATGCGAAGCCGCACACGCACTGGCTCGCAGGCTCGGTCTCGGCCGTCGGCGCCGACTCGCTCACCGTCGGCGTGCTCTGGACGGGCAAGCACGACGACCAGCTCAACGGCCAGAGCGTCACGCTCGCGGTCGACGCGACCACGGAGATCGTTTCGGGCAGGGACAAGACGCCCGTGTCGCTCTCGAGCATCAAGCCCGGCGACCTCGTCGGCGTGCAGGCCAGCTCGACCGACAAGACGCTGACCACGCTGACCGCGAAGCGAATCCACGTCTACTGCAACTGCCACTGGATCGGCGGCACGATCAGCGCGATCGGCAGCAGCTCGTTCAGCGTCCAGGTCGCCCGCACCGGCCCGTACGACACCGTGTTGAACGGCAAGCCGGTGACGCTGCAGGTGAACAGCTCGACGACCTACATCCGCGGCAAGGCCAAGAGCGACATCGGCTTCTCCGACCTGAAGGTCGGCGACGGCGTCGGCGTCATCTTCGCGGCCTCGGGCTTCTTCAGGGCGCCCGGCTTCGATCCCTCGACCGCCACCTTCACCGCGAAGCGTGTGCACCTCTGGGAGAAGAAGACCGTTCCGCCCGCTTCGACCGACTCGGGCGCGGCAGCAGGCACCAAGCCGTAGCGCGAATCACCCTTCGAGGCCTGGCCGATCGCAGGCCCGGCCTCGACGCGCGCACGAGAGTCGCACGCGGCGGCGGCGTGGCGCGATGCGTCAGTCGCAGGGGTCGATGCCCTTCTGCTCGCGGGTGTTGGTGTCTTCGTTGCCGGCGGCGTCGCGGGCGCGCACGACGAAGTACGTGTCGCCGTGCGTGGGGAGGCCGGGCGTGCGGAAGCCGGCGGCGCCCGCAGGTGTCGCCCACGTGGGCCGCGTGAAGTCCTCGCCGCCTGGTGCGCGCGCGACGTAGATGTCGTAGACGATTCCGGCCGCGGGCGTGACGGTGTCGCTCGCGGCGTCCCAGCTCAGCGTGTACGGCGTCGTCTGGCCGGGTCGTTGCGGGCCGGGGGTACAGGCGAAGGCACGCGCGAGACCGGCGAAGGTGGGTGAAGTGAGGTCATCTCCGGCCACGGGGGCGCCGACGACCAGGGAGAAACGGGCCACGGTGCCCACCAGGCGCACGT
>JANMWV010000480.1:0-3191 GCA_031394165.1 Actinomycetes bacterium | reverse complement strand
CGCCGCCTGCGCCGAGTGCTGGACGCTCGTCAGCACGTACCGGCCGTCGGCGTTGAAGTGTCCCTGGAGTGTGAACGCGTGCCCCGGCGTCAGCTGCCGCGCGGTGGACGCTCCGGAGACCTGCAGGCTCGGGAGCGCCTCCTGCTCCATACGAATGGCCGCGGTCCGCACGCCGTCGGGCAGGATCTTGGCGAGCTCGCCCGGCTGCTCGCCGCCGCCCGGATCGATCCCGTCGAAGCGCTCCGCGTAGCCGCCGGGGTAGTCGTAGAGCTCGAGCCCTGCATTGGTCCCGAGCCTGAGCCGGTGCGTCACGGTGCCGACCTGGACGCTGTCGAGAATCGCCGCCTGCGCCTCGAGGCTCGACCCGGGGAGCTGGAAGTTCGTGTCGCGAAGCGTGACGAGGCCCGAGCGCAGCTCCTGTTCCTTCTCCCACTGGAAGACCGCAGCTTGCGCGGACTTCCGCCCGCCGGTCGGGTCGAAGACGATCGCGCTCCCGCCGGGAACGTCGGCGTGGCTCTGCCGCGAGTCGGCCACGACGAGCCGGTGCCCGTCGGCGGTGTGCTCGAAGAAGTAGAAGATCCCTTCCTCCTCCATCAGACGGCTGACAAAGTTGAAGTCGGTCTCCCGGTACTGGACGCAGTAGTCGCGCGGCTGATACCTGGCCTGGAGCTGGAAGTCGACGTCGACGCCCGCAAGCACCCGCTTGAGAATGTCCGGTACGGACATCTGCTGGAAGATGCGGCTCGCCTGCCTCCTCGTGAGGAACCACAGCGCGGGGACGACCTCGGCTCGGTAGCTCGTGTACCGGCCGGTGCGTGCGCCCTGGCCGAAGCGGCTGACAATCCCGCCGAAGAAGCGGTTACCGCCCGACGGGAGCGTCAGCGCGACCGTCACCGGCTGGCCGAGCAGCGTCTCGAACGGCACCGGCGCGTCGTTGGCGGCCACGAGGTCGAGATGGAAGGCGAACAGCTGCGAGATCGCCTCGTGGCCCGAGAAGCCGACGAGCAGGAGCACGTCGGGCCCGAGCGGCGTCGTGATGCTGATCTGCCGATCGCTCTGAACAGCCACAGCCATTCCGCCCCTTCGGTCGGCTCGAGCAACGGCGCTCCCCCTCCCCGGCCGGCCTGGCCGCCACGCTCGAGCCGCTAACTGTTCCACGAACAACGGCGCGATTCAACCCACGACGGCGAGTTCCAGCGCAGCCGCGACGCGAAAGGTTGCGCCCTTCTGCTCGAAGAACCGAGCCGCTTTCGTTGCGGCTGCACGCGCGTCCTCGTCGCGGCCGGCGAGGCGGAGGACATCAGCCAGCGCGAGCCACGCCTCGCCGCGGTAGTGGGGCGAGTCGGTGCGTAAGGCGTGCGCGACGGCTTCGCGGGCGAGCGCTTCCCCCTGCTCGTACTCGCCCTGCCGCGCGAGCACCTTCGCGCGGGCTATGCGCCACCAGATCTCGTTGACGATGTCGTCCGCGCCGCCGACGTCCTCGCTCTCGCGCGCGAGCTCCTCCGCCTCGCCGAGGCGACCCTCGTGACAGCGCACATGTGCGAAGACGGCGGCGTTCGTGCAGAGAAAGCCGCGGTCGCCCATCCCGCGCAGCAGCGCGCACGCCTCGGTGAGCACCTCGTCGGCCGCGGCGAGGTCACCGCCCCACAGCTCGAGCAGACCGGCGATCCAGCCCGTGCCGGCGTAGATCAGCTCGTCGCCGAGCTCGCGGACGAAGCTGCGCGCGTCCGCAATGCGCGCACGCGCGTCCACCAGGCGACCTGCCTGCGCGAGCACGAGTGCGTACCCGAAGTCGACGAACGCCTCGCGCAGCCGGGTGTCGGCGCTGGCTCGCAGCTCGGTACACCGCTCGAGCGCCACGTCAACCGGCGTCGGGCCCAGAGCCCAGCACGCCGACAGCCAGAAGATGCACTCGCTCTCGAGGCGGCCATCGCCGGCGCTGCGCGCGTGCGTGAGCGCCTTGCGCGTGGCCTCTTCCAGCCGTTCGGTCTGCGACTCGATGTTCCAGGCCACACCGAGAAGCCGCCAGCTGCGCGCCAGCCAGTATTCGTCCTCGAGTGGAGACAGGACCGCAATCGCCCGCTCGGCGACGGCGCGCGCCTCGACGGCGGTCGCCTGCGCGCTGAACAGCATCAGGTAGGTGAGCAGGACATCTGCGCGGGCCAGTGCTGCGTCGTCGCCGAGCTCCTCGGCGGTCGCCCGCGCCCGCTGCGCGAGCTCCAGCGCCCTTGGAATCTCGCCTGCGAAGACGAGCGTCTCCGCGAGGTCGAACTCGTAGCGCTCACGCCCAGCGGGTCCTGACGCCGCGACGGCGCGCTCGAGCAGGCTTCGCGCGGCGTGCAGGTCGCTGCGGCCGAGCGCGCGCCGACCCGCGTCGCCGAGCAGCCGTGCAGCGCGAGCGCCCAGCTCTTGCGCGCGCGCGTCGAGCGGCCCCAACTCGGTGCGCAGGCGGTGCGCCTCGCCGAGGTGGTAGCCCAGGATCTCCTCGAACTCGCCCGCGCGTTTGCCGGCGACGCCCTCCAGCCAACCGGCGTAGCGCTCGTGCAGATCGGCGCGCAGCTCTTTCGACGCAGCGGCGTACGCTGCCTCGCGGACGAGCGCGTGCACGAAGCTGAAGCCGTCGTCGCCCGCGAACACCGACTCGTCCGGGCGGAGGATGTCCTGCCGCACGAGCGCGAGCAGGTGCGACGTGACGTCGGCGCGCAACTCCTCCGGTGCCAGCGCCGTCACCGCGCCGCGGTGGAGCTGCCGTCCTTCGATCGCGGCAACGACAGCGATTGCGCGCGCTGCGGGCGTGAGGCGGTCGATGCGCGACGCGAGCAGCGCCTGAATCGTCGGCGGCACCGCACCGCCCTCGTCCCTGCCGGCGGCCACCAGCTGCTCGAGGAAGAGCGGGTTGCCCTCGGCGATCTCGACCGCCCGCGTGCGTGCGCGACGGTCGTCGCCGGCGGTCAGATGGACGGCGAGCTCTTCCGCCTCGTCGGTGGCGAGCGGTTCGAGCTGCAGTGCAAGCTCCCGCCAGGTCGGTCGCATGTCGAGCACCTCGGGCCTACCGGTGCCGAGGATCAGCACTGTCGCTCCGCGCAGGAAGCCGCGCAGGTAGTCGACCAGGTCGAGGAACGCAGGCTCCGCCCAGTGCAGGTCGTCGGAGACGAGCACGACCGGCCGCTCGGCAGCGACCTTCTCGAGCA
>JANMWV010000460.1:0-2725 GCA_031394165.1 Actinomycetes bacterium | reverse complement strand
CGAGCACGCGGCGGGTGTCGAGCGGGTCAATGATGCCGTCGTCCCAGAGCCGTGCAGTCGTGTAGTAGGGGTTGCCTTCCTCCTAGTACTTCTGGCGGATGGCGTCCTCGTCAACGTCGCCGACCATCGCGAGGACGGTCGCGGCCTGCTCGCCGCCCATCACGGAGATGCGCGCGTTCGGCCACATCCACAGCTGTCGCGGCTCGAACGCGCGCCCGCACATCGCGTAGTTGCCGGCGCCGAACGAGCCGCCGGTGACGACCGTGAACTTCGGCACGCGCGCGTTCGCGACCGCCATCACGAGCTTCGCGCCGTCACGCGCGATGCCGCCCGCCTCGTACTCGGCGCCCACCATGAAGCCGGTGATGTTCTGGAGGAAGACGAGCGGAACACGGCGCTTGCAACACAGCTCGATGAAGTGCGCACCCTTCTGCGACGACTCGGCAAAGAGCACGCCGTTGTTCGCGATGATCCCGACCGGGAAGCCCTCGATGCGCGCGAAGCCGGTGACCAGCGTCTCGCCGTAGAGCTGCTTGAACTCGTGGAAGCGCGAGCCGTCGACGATCCGCGCGATCAGCTCCCGCGCGTCGGTCTGGTGGCGGAAGTCCTCGGGGATGAGCCCGTAGAGCTCGCCCGGGTCGAGCGCCGGGGGCTCGGCCTGTGCAACGTCCCACGGCGGCGCGGGCCTGCGCAGATGCAGGGTGCGCACGATGTCGCGCGCGAGCGCGTGCGCGTGCTCGTCGGAGGCCGCGTAGTAGTCGGCCACGCCGGAGCGGCGCGCGTGCACGTCGGCGCCCCCGAGCTCCTCGGCCGTGACGTCCTGGCCCGTCGCCGCCTTCACGAGCGGCGGGCCGCCGATGAAGATCGTGCCCGTGCCGCGCACGATGATCGTCTCGTCGCTCATCGCCGGCACGTAGGCGCCGCCGGCCGTGCACGAGCCCATCACCACTGCGATCTGCGCGATCCCCTGGGCCGACATCTGCGCCTGGTTGAAGAAGATCCGCCCGAAGTGCTCCCGGTCGGGGAAGACCTCCGCCTGCAACGGCAGGAACGCGCCGCCCGAATCGACGAGGTAGATGCACGGAAGACCGTTCTGCGCCGCGACCTCCTGCGCGCGCAGGTGCTTCTTCACGGTCAGCGGGAAGTACGAGCCGCCCTTGACGGTCGCGTCGTTGGCGACGATCACGCACTCGCAGCCCTCGACGACGCCGATGCCGGTGACGATCCCGGCGCTCGGCGCATCGCCGTCGTACAGCCCGTAGGCCGCGAGCGCGTTCAGCTCCAGGAACGCTGTGTCGGGATCCACGAGCCGGTCGATCCGCTCCCGCGCCGTCAGCTTCCCTCGTGAGCGGTGGCGCTCGACCGATTTCTCGCCGCCGCCGCGCGCGACCTCGGTCGTGCGCGCGCCCAGCTCGGCGACGAGGCCCGCCATGCGCTCGTGCCGGCGCGAGAACTCCTCGGAGCGCTCGAGCTGGGAGGTCAGGACGGCCATCGCGCGGAGCCTACCGAGTCGTGTCGTCGGGGCCGGATCGTACGCTTGTTCGTATGGCCGTACCCGGCATCGTCGCGCACCTCGATCTCGACGCCTTCTTCGCGGCGGTCGAGGAGCTCGAGCACCCGGAGCTGAAAGAGCAGCCGCTGATCGTCGGCGGCGACCCGCAGGGGCGCGGTGTCGTCGCCACGGCGAACTACGTCGCGCGCACGTACGGGATCCACTCGGCGATGAGCGCGGCCGAGGCGATCCGCCGGTGCCCGCACGCGGTGTTCGTGCGGCCGCGGCACACGCTGTACCGCGAGTACTCGCGCCACGTCTGGTCGACGGTGCGCGGCATCGTGCCGACGATCGAGCAGACCGGCCTCGACGAGGGGTATCTCGACCTCGGCGAGGTTGCGCGCGACTTCCTCGAGGCGCGGGTCGTCGCCGAGGCCGTGCAGACGGCGGTGCGCGCGGGCACGAGCCTCACGTGCTCGCTCGGCGTGGCGCCGTGCAAGGTCGTGGCGAAGGTCGGCAGCGACGCGCGCAAGCCGGCCGGCCTCACGGTCGTCGTGCCGGGGCAGGAGGCGTCGTTTCTCGCGGGCCTCGACGTCCGCCGCCTCCCCGGAGTGGGGCCGAAGGCGCAGGAGCGCCTGCTCGTGGGCGGCGTCGAGACGGTCGGCGGCCTCGCTGCGCTCGACGACGGCGAGCTCCGACGGCTGCTGCCGGGCAGCGTCGGCGACGTGCTCCGCGACCGCGCGCGCGGGATCGACCCGCGCGGGCTCGAGCACGGCGTCGAGCGGGTCTCGATCAGCGTCGAGAACACCTTCGAGCGCGACCTCAGCGACCGCGAGCGCCTGCACGACGAGCTGCGCACGATGGCGGCGGAGGTCGCGGGTCGTCTGCAGAAGACGGGGCAGGTCGCGCGGACCGTGACGACGAAGCTCCGGTATGCCGACTTCTCGATCCGCAGCCGCTCGACCTCGCTCGACGTCGGCATCGACGACGCGGAGCAGATCGGTGCGGTCGCCTGTCGGCTGCTCGACCGCGGTCTCCGTGACCGGCCGGGCGCGCTTCGCCTCGTCGGCGTCGGCGTCTCCGGGCTCGTCTCGTACCGCCAGCTCTCGTTGAGCGGCGTCTAGAGGGGAAGAACGGCCCGGCTGGAGCGGCCGGGCCGTTCTCACGCGAGGGCGCTGACGATGGAGCCTGGCGAAGCATCTCCCGGACGCCACTGCGGCGCGGTGTCCGGTT
>JANMWV010000452.1:0-1774 GCA_031394165.1 Actinomycetes bacterium | reverse complement strand
GTAGGCCGCCGGCGTCGCGGTGACGTAGATCGTCTGGGGGGCGAGCGCCTCGAACTCCTTGAACTTGAGCGGACGGTTGTCCAAGGCCGAAGGCAGGCGGAAGCCGAAGTCGACCAAGGTCTGCTTGCGCGAGCGGTCGCCCTCGTACATGCCGCCGATCTGCGGCACGGTCTGGTGCGACTCGTCGATGAAACAGAGGAAATCGGACGGGAAGTAGTCGAGCAGCGTATGCGGCGGCGTCCCCTCCGGCCGACCCTCGAGGATCCGCGAGTAATTCTCGATCCCGTTGCAGAAGCCGAGCTCCTTCATCATCTCGAGGTCGTACTCGGTGCGCTGCCGGAGCCGATGCGCCTCGAGCAGACGGCCGTCCTTCTCGAACCCGGCGACCTGCGACTCGAGCTCGTCGCGGATCACATCCACAGCCGCCTCGATCGTCGGCTTCGACGCCACATACTGCGTGGCCGGGAACAACGTCAACGTGTCGAGCTTGGCGTACACCTCGCCGGTGAGCGGGTCGAAGTGTGTGATCTGCTCGATCTCGTCACCAAACATCGAGATGCGGTAGGCCGTCTCGGCGTTGGCCGGCTGCACCTCGACGACATCGCCTTTCACCCGGAACCGCCCGCGGCTGAGCAGCGTGTCGTTGCGGACGTACTGCGTGTCGATGAGCCGGCGCAGGATCTCGTCGCGATCGTGCTCCTCCCCCACGTTCAGGACGACGATGCGATCCGCGTACTCCTCCGGCGAGCCGAGGCCGTAGATGCACGAGACCGACGCGACGATCACAACGTCGCGGCGCGAGAGCAGCGACGATGTCGCGGCGTGGCGCAGCCGGTCGATGTCGTCGTTTCGGGACGAGTCCTTCTCGATGTAGAGGTCGGCCTGCGGAACGTACGCCTCCGGCTGGTAGTAGTCGTAATAGGAGACGAAGTACTCGACCGCGTTGTCCGGGAAGAACTCGCGGAACTCGTTGCAGAGCTGCGCGGCGAGCGTCTTGTTGTGGGCGATCACGAGCGCGGGGCGCTGCAGCTTCTCGATCACCCAGGCCATCGTCGCCGTCTTGCCCGTTGCTGTCGCGCCGAGTAGAGCCTGGAAGCGGTTCCCGGCGGCGAGCGAGGCGGCGAGCTCGTCGATCGCGCGGGGCTGGTCGCCGGTCGGGCGATACGACGTCGTAGTCCGCAGCTCCGCCACCGACCTAGACTAGCCGCCGCGTTCGGGGCGAACCCCTGGTTCGGCTCCCCTGGCTAGGCTCTCAGCGTGACGGAGCGCCTCACCCGCTCGCGGTTGCTCGGCGGGATGGCAAGCATCGTCGCCGGCATCGCGCTGGCTCCAGGCTCTGCTCTCGCCGCTCGCCGCTTCGCGCCGCGCCTCGCGCAGGTCAAGGTGGGAAACGGCGGGCGCCCGTACGAAGGCGACCGGCCGCTCTTCGCGACGGTCAGCCCGGGCGTCCTCGGTCGCGACAGCGCCGTCGTCGGCTTCCAACTCTTCGCCCCGGCGCATGTCCGCCTCGACGTGATCCGAACCGCGTTGCGGAAGCGAACAGTCGTCGCGACAGTCGAGCAGACGTTCGGCGCGGGGATGAACGAGATCCGCTGGAGTCCCGATCTCGAAACGCCCGTCGGCACGTACGTCCTTCGGCTCACGGTGGAATCTCCGGGTCGCGCGCCTCGAGTGTACGGCGGCGGTCGGCCGCTCGTCCCCGGCCACTCGCAGGTGCCGGTCGCGCGTGTGCTCGGGATCGAGGCCGCGTGCAATCGCCGCAGCTACACGCCGG
>JANMWV010000378.1:0-6497 GCA_031394165.1 Actinomycetes bacterium | reverse complement strand
GGCAGCCAGTGCCGTGACGCCGGTCGCGCGCCGCCTGGCGGACTGTTGCTCGTCGAGCGGGAGCGATACGGTGAGCTTCACGGTGACGAAATACACGCTGTTCGGGAACGTGGCGTGGCGTTTCAACCAGGTCGACCACTGGTGCTGGAGCTACCCGAACATCACCTGCCTCTCGATCGGTTCGGGCTTCTACGACGTCGACGGTCAGCAGGTGGTCAACTGGGGCGACCACGGCTACGGCTGGTACTACACATGGGCCGGTGGGTCGTTCGGAGGCCACTACGCGCACCGCGACGGCAGCGTGTCGAACTGCATCTTCAGATACGGATGTATCTCGACGTCGTATCCTTACGTCGACATGTGGCTGAACGGGAACGGCGCATGGGCGGCCGACGGAGGCGGAAACTGAACATGAAGCTGCCGGCCGGGCTCGAGATCCGCTGGGCAGAGTGGCCACGCCGCCGACGCCTCGTGGTGTTCTTCGGAATCATCGTCGTCGCTCTGAGCTCGTACACACTCAGGGATCTCTTCCTCAAGGCGTTCTGACTCGTACCGCCAGAGACCACCGCTCAGCGTGCAGAGCGCTGAGGTCTCGGAGCGGTGACAGGCCGTGGGTCGCCCGGTTGCCGTGGCGGCCCGCCGGCCGGTTCCGGACGGCTCGTGCGTCACCAGACCGAACGCAGGAGCTGCTCGATCTCGGCGGGCGTCGCCGGGTGCGGGTTCGCCTGGTTGCCGGCCCGCTGCGCGGCGGCCACGGCGAGCTCGGGAAGGTCATCCTCGGGGACGCCGAGCTCGCGGAGGCGCGTCTTCCCACCGAGTGCGGCGAGCTCCTCGACGCGGGCGACGGGATCCCCGCCCACGGCCTCGCCGAAGCGGCGGAGCGCCTCCGGCGCGTAGCGCTGGTTGTAGCGCAGCGCGGCGGGCAGGCAGATGCCGTTGAGCGTGCCGTGCGGCAGGCCATAGCGTCCGCCGACCGCCTGCGCCATGGCGTGGCCCAGGGCGAGCATGGAGCCTCCGAGCGCGGCGCCGCCGTGGCACGCGCCACGGAGCAGCTCCGTGCGCGCTTCCCGATCGTCCGGCGCCGCGACGACCCGCGGCAGCCAGTCCGCAATCAGCCGCGCGCCCGCGAGCGCGTGCTCGTCCGCCTCGGGATTGTGGACGTGCACGTAGAGGGCCTCCGCGCAGTGGGCCAGCGCGTTCAGCGACGTCCCGACGGTCGGCTCGCGCGGCAGGCCGAGGGTGAGCCCGACGTCGTAGACGATGCCGCCGGGCCTGGCGCCCGCGCCGCCGCCGCGCATCTTGCGCTCCGGATCGCGCACGCCGTAGTACGTCGTCCACTCGGCTCCGGCGTACGTCGTCGGCACCGAGACGAGCGGGAGCTCGGCGACGGCGGAGATCGCCTTGCCGAGGTCGATCGCGCTGCCGCCGCCGACCGCGACGACGCCGTCGCCCGCCCGCGCCTGGGCCGCGGCGTCGTCGATGCGATGCGAAGGCACTTCGGTCCAGCGCGCATGCGGCTCGACCGGCAGCGTAAGCGAGTCCCACCGGGGACCGGCGACGAGCAGCGGCGAGCGGACGCCGAGTTCTGCGAGCACCGCGGGAAGCTCGTCGAGACCCCAGCGGACGATCATGCGAGACGCGACTTCGCGTAGTCGACGAACGCCTGCGCGACGCGCGTCTCCGCACGCCCCACCGAGCGGACGAGCGAGATCTCGCGCGACGGCTCGAGCCCTTCGACCCGCGCCGTCGAGACGGTCCCGGCGGCGAGGTCGGCTTCGATCGCAGAGCGCGAGATGAACGTCACTCCGAAGCCGGCGAGGACCGCACTCCGCGCCGACTCCTGGAGGCCGAGCTCGAGCCGCACGTCGAGGTCGCGCAGCCGCAGGCCCGCGGCGCGCAGCTCCTCCTCGATCACCTGCCGCACGCCGGCGCCCTCCTGCATCAACACGAGCGGCTCGCCCTTCAGCTCCTCGAGCGACACCGTCTTGCCGGCGAAGCGATGGCCGCGTGGCACCGCGAGCACCACCTCGTCGCGGAAGAACGGCTCGAAGACGACGCCCCGGTGGCGACGCGACGCGCCGACGACGCCCAGCTCGACCTCGCGCCGCGCCACCTGCTCGACGACGTGCTGTGTGTCGGACACGGCGAGCGCGACGTGCACGCCCGGGTGGAGCTGCTGGAACTCGGCGAGCGCAACCGGCAGCACCGTGCCGCCCGGCCCGGTCGACGCGCCGATCTCGAGCCGGCCGGTGAGCTCGCCCTCGGCTTCGTCGCCGAGGTCGGCGAGCAGTTGCTCCTCCATGGCGAGCAGGCGCTGCGCGCTCCGGTAGAGACGGTTGCCGGCCTCGGTCGGCTCGACACGCCGCCCCGAGCGGTCGAGCAGCTGTGTCCCGAGCCGCTTCTCGAGCGAGCGGATCTGCAGGCTCACCGCCGGCTGCGTGACGCCGAGCTGCTCCGCGGCCTGGGAGAAGCTGCGCCGCTCGACGACGACGCAGAACGCGGCCAACTGTCGCGTATCCATAAGCAATCATTATGCCCGGAAGGGCGCGGCTACGGTCTAGCATCGACCCTGTGCCCGAGCAGCCGGCCACGCGGATCGAGGACACGCTGATCCGCGGCTACCGGCAGCTGGCGCTCGAGACCCCCGCCCGCCCCCGCGACCTCGTGCTCCGCTCGCTCGACGTCGCGCTCGCCGCCGTCTTCCTGGTCGTCACGCTTCCCGTCGCGGCGCCGATCGCGCTCGCGATCCTCCTGACGAACGGGCGGCCCGTCTTCTACCGCGGCGAACGCGTCGGCCGCGGCGGCCGGGTCTTCACGATGCTGAAGTTCCGGACGCTGCGCGCCGACGCGGAGACGCGGCTCGGGCCCTACCTCGGCGAAGAGCTCGTGCGCCGCACGCAGGTTGAGTTCACGTCGCTCGGCAGGTGGTTGAAGGCGACGCAGCTCGACGAGATCCCGCAATTCGTCAACGTGCTCCGCGGCGACATGAGCCTCGTCGGCCCGCGCCCGATCCGGCCCGTGTTCTTCGAGGAGCTCGCGCACGACCTGCCCGCGTACTGGCAGCGGCTGATCGTGCGACCGGGACTGACCGGGCTCGCGCAGGTGCGTCGCGGCTACGAGACGTCGATGGCGGAGAAGCTCGCACACGATCTCGAGTGGATCGCCGACCGCTCGGTACGGCTCTACCTGCGCACGGTGATCGCCACCGGCTGGCGCGTGCTGCGGCAGTCCGTGCACGCCCCCGGCCGGGGCGACGGCCCGCGTCCGTAGAGTAGGACCGCATGTGCGGGATCTGCGGAATCGCGTCGCCGCTCGGCCCGCCCGACCCCGATCGCCTGGCCGCGATGAACGACGCCCTCGTCCATCGCGGCCCCGACAGTGGCGGCATGCACCTCGACGGCCCGGTCGGCCTCGCCGCGCGGCGGCTCGCGATCATCGACCTCGACGGCGGCGACCAGCCGATCGCGAACGAGGACGGCTCGTGCGTCGTCGTGCAGAACGGCGAGATCTACAACTTCCCGGAATTGCGCCGCGAGCTCGAGCAGCAAGGCCATGTGTTCCGCACCCACAGCGATACCGAGGTGCACCTGCACCTCTACGAGCAGCATGGGCCCGACTTCGCGCGACGACTCCGCGGCATGTTCGCGGTCGCGATCTGGGACGCGCGCTTGCGGCGCGTCGTGCTGGCGCGCGACCGCTACGGGATCAAGCCGCTCTACTACCGCCACGTCGGCGGTGTGCTCGAGTTCGCGTCCGAGGTGCGCGCGCTGCCGCGCGGCGAGATCGACCTCGACGCGCTCGAGGCGTTCCTCGCCTTCAACTCGATCCCGGCGCCGTATTCGATCTTTCGCGAGATCCGCAAGCTGCCGCCCGGTCACGTGCTCGTCTGGGAAGAGGACGGCGCGATCCACATCGACCGCTACGCGCGCCCCGGTCCCGTCCCGATCGAGGACCTGCGCAGCGACGACGAGGCGGAGCTGATCGAGGAGCTGCGCGCCCGGCTGCGGGACTCGGTGCGCGCGCACCTGCTCGCCGACGTGCCGGTCGGCGTGCTGCTCTCGGGCGGCGTCGACTCGGCTGCCCTCGCTGCGCTCGCGGCACAGGAGAGCAGCGACGCGATTCACACGTTCACGATCGGCTTCGCGGAGCGCAGCTTCGACGAGCGCGCCGACGCGCGACGCGTCGCCGAGCGCTACGGCACGAATCACCACGAGCTGCTCGTGCGGCCCGATCCGACGGTGCTGTTGCCGGCGCTCGCCGAGGCCTTCGACGAGCCCTTCGCCGATTCGTCGGCGCTACCGACCTATCTCGTCTCGCAGCTCGCGGCGGAGCACGTGAAGGTCGCCCTGTCGGGTGAGGGCGGCGACGAGCTGTTCGGGGGCTACTACACGTATGCCGCCGACCTGCTTGCCGACCGCCTTGCGCCGCTCGCGCGGATCGCACGACCGCTCGTCGAGCGCCTGCCGACCTCCACGTCGAAGGCGAGCCTCGACTACAAAGCGAAGCGCTTCGTGCGCGCTGCGCACCTGCCGCCGCTCGAGCGGCATCACGGCTGGAAGGAGATTTTCTCGGCGGAGGCTCGCGCCGAGCTCACGGGCCGCAGCGCGCCGTTCGACCCGGTCGACGTGTACCGGCACCGCTACCGCGAGACCGAGGGAGCCGACAGCCTCTCGCGGCTTCAGGACGTCGACTTCGGCATCTATCTCGTCGACGACCTGCTCGTGAAGACCGACCGCGCGTCGATGGCGCACTCGCTCGAGGCCCGCGTGCCGTTCCTCGACCCGGCCGTGACGAGCTTCGCCTTCGGCCTGCAGACGAAGCACAAGGTGCGTGGGCTCTCGAAGAAGGTGCTGCTGCGCAAGGCCGTGGAGCCGCTCCTGCCGAGGGAGGTCGTGCACGGACGCAAGCGCGGGTTCTCGATTCCGGCGGCTGCGTGGCTGCGCGGCGAGCTCGAGCCGTTCGCGCGGGAGACCCTGTCCGCGGAGACGCTCCGGCGGCAGGGATTCTTCGAGCCCGAAACGGTGTCGCGCCTGATCGGCGAGCATGCCACCGGACTCGAAGACCGCAGCCGCCAGCTGTGGGGCCTGCTCTCCTTCACGCTCTGGTACGAGCGGCACGTCGAGCAGACGCCGCCACGCCTGCACTCCGCGCGCATGGACGCGCTCGTGGCATGAGCGACGCGTACCCGCCGTTCGAGCTCGGCTATCCCCACACGGAGCTGCGGCGGCAGCTCGTCGCCGCGGTGCTCGCCGGCGACAAGACGGCGACGGCAGGGCTCTGGTCCGAGTATGAGGCCGAAGGCGAGCCTGTTCCCGTGACCGGCGACCGCTACGTCCTGCACGACTACGACGACGAGTCCGTGGCGATCGTCGAGGTGACCGGCGCAAGGCTCGTGGCCGCCTCCGAGATCGACGTGCAGTTCGCGCGCGACGAGGGCGAGGGCTTCGAGACGGTCGAGGACTGGCGCGTCGCGCACGAGCAGTTCTTTCAGAAGGCGATCGAGCCCGACACCGAGATCGTCGCCATCCGCTTCCGCGTTGCGGAGCGCCTGTAGTGGCGGCCCCCAGCTGATGCGCGTCTGGATCGACATGACCGCGAGCGCGCACGTGCTCGTCTTCCGCCCGCTGATCGAGCTGATGCGCGAGCGCGGCGACGAGGTGGAGATCACCGCGCGCGACTACGCGCAGACGCTCCAGCTGCTCGACCTGCACGGTCTCTCGGCCGAGGTGATCGGGCGCCATGGCGGCCGCTCGCGCCTGCAGAAGGCGCGCCAGATGACGCACCGGCTCGGCGCGTTGCGCAAGTGGGCGAAGGGGCGCGAGTTCGACGTCGCGCTCGCGCACGGCTCGCACGAGCTCACCCTGACCGCACGCCGGCTCGGCATCCCGAGCTCGACGACGTTCGACTACGAGTTCGCGACGCTCCAGCACCAGCTCGGTTGCCGCGCAGCGACGAAGGTCGTCGTGCCCGACGCGATTCCCGCGCAGCGGCTCGAGCAGTACGGCGTGCGCCCGCCGAAGCTCGTGCAGTACCCCGGCTTGAAGGAGGAGTACTACCTCTCCGACTTCGAGCCCGACCGATCGCTGCTCGATCGCTTCGGCGTCGATCCCGCGCGCGTGCTCATCGTGCTGCGCCCGCCGCCCGACGTCTCGCTCTACCACCGCCACTCGAATCCGCTGTTCCCGATGACGCTCGAGCATCTCGGGCGGCTCGACGACGTGCACGCCTTCGTCCTGCCGCGCACCGACGAGCAGCGGGAGTACGTGCGCAAGCTCGACCTGCCGTCCGTGATCCTCCCGGAGGTCGCCGTCGACGCGCAGAGCCTGATCGCGCTCGCCGACCTCGTCGTCTCGGCGGGCGGCACGATGAACCGCGAGGCCGCGGCGCTCGGCGTCCCGGTCTACACGACGTACGGCGGCCGCCTCGGCGGCGTCGACGAGGAGCTGATCAGGGACGGGCGGCTCAAGCCGCTCACCGACCCGCGCGCGCTCGACCTG
>JANMWV010000377.1:0-8233 GCA_031394165.1 Actinomycetes bacterium | reverse complement strand
CCTCGACGCCGCCGCCGTACAGGGCGACTGCCGCGCAGATGTCGACGTTCGCGAGGTCGGGCGACGCTGGGGTGTTCAGGATGTCGATGCCGAAAACGCGCCTTCCGGTGCAGGCTCCGGTGTAGTACGTCTCGGCGAACTCGAAGCGGACGTCGTACGTGCCGTTCGGAACCGGAATCGAGTACGTGAACTGCCCCCAACGCTCGGTCTGGAAAAGCTTCTGGTCGGTCGTGCCGGCGATTGGCGCGCTAGTGGAGCGCGTTGCTCCTCCGGAGCCGAACGTATCCGCCTGGAACACGACCCCGGTCGTTGCGGTGTACGGTGTCGTGCCGCCAAGGTCGATTCGCGTCGGCTGGCCCGACGCTGCGCTTGTTGTCGCGGATGCCTCGGCGGAGACGATCGACTGCACGCCGGCTGTGACCGCTGTGACGACGTAGTAGTACCTCGTCGAAGGTACGAGGTAGATGTCGGCGAAGCTCGTGCCCGTAATGAGCGCGCCGTTGGTGAGCGCGCCGATCGGGAGCCCGTCGCTACGCGGCGAAAGCGTGCGGTAGACGTTGTAACCGTTGGCACCGCTGACGGGACTCCAGCTGATCTGGATGCTGTCGGATCCGGTCGTTGTCGCAGTCACACCCGTCGGCCCCGGGCCTAGGCCGACGCTCGCCGAGTCGAGTCGGATGGCGGGCGCCGGAGTCGACGGGACGACGCCCATGTCCTCCAGCACGTTCACGTTGATCTGCTGGATCCGCGAATCGAGATCGGCAACGCCGTACGCGTTCGGCGCGAGGCCGCGGTTCCACTGGTTCGACCCGGTTGCGAAGACGAGCGCATTGCTGGCTGCGCGGTACTTCGTTGCCGTTACGACCGTCGAGCCGGCGGTCGAAAACGCGCCGTTCGCCTGAATGAGGTTGCCGGTCACCGGCGACCCGGAGAGCTTGATCACTCCCGCTGGCTCGAAACCGTTGTTCACCGGTGCGTCCCACTCCCAGCCGACCAGCGAGGTGCCGACAGACGTCTGTGATCCAGCCGCCTGCGTTTCGAGGCCTGTATAGCGGAACACACGGTCCGATCCCTGCGTCGCGTTCACAACGAATGGGAAAGACGTCGCGTCGTTGTCGCCGACGTACTCGATGCCAACGAGTGCGTTTTCCGGCTGATTAGCTCCCGCGGGGTCACGCCACGTTCCTGTGGGAATCCCGCTGGGGTCGGGGCTGCCGCTCTGCGTCGACTTGTAACAGACCTCGACACGGTTCGCGGCCCCGGTCCCGGGATCGGCCTCGAAGCGTGTCTTCCAGTAGAGCGCGTTGCCACCGCTGAAGATGAGGTTCACGCCGACATCGCGCGCCTGTGTCAGCGCGCCGCGCATGCCCGCGGAGTAGTACTCCGGATGCGACCCGGTGATGTAGACCTTGTGCGTGCGCACGAGCGCCGGAGTCGCCTCGAGATCGGTATCTGCGACGTATGTGACGTCGTAGCCGGATTGCTCGAGCCACGCGACCGTCGCGATCTCCGTTCGTGGGTACCAGTCGCGCAAGCCGGACCGCGGCTGCTCAAACGGCCTGTCGAACGACACCTTGACCGCGCGTGGCGTACCGGCAGCGGTGTTGCTCCCGTTCGAGTTGAAGTCGTAGAGGGACTTGCCGCCATAGTTGTTGTAGGCCTGGAATGTCCCGAAGGCGCTGCCGTAGAGGACATCGGACGAAGCGCGGCTGTCGTCGCGCACCACGAACAGAATCTGGTTGTCCGTTGCGGTGTCGTTGCGGACGAGGCGCAGCGCGTAGATACCCGACGGCCAGTCGGCGGTCGTGGTGATGGTGGTCGAGACGCTCCAATTCGCGCAGGAAAGAAGTCCCGTGCTCGAGTTGCCGACGCACGCAGGCTGAGCGGTACCGGCTACGTCCCGCACGATCGAATAGAGGCGCGCTTCCGCACCCCCGTAATAGCCCGTGCGGTAGATCTCGATGTTGAACGTGGAACCCGCAGCGGAATTGACCTTCAGATCGACCGAGGTGCCCTTCTGGATGCTGGTCGCAGTCGCGAACCCTTCGATCCCTCCTGCAGCAACTGTTGCCACGTTCCGGACGTTCCAATTGGTGTTCCCCGGGTAACAGTTTTCGAGCACGACAGCGTTGCCCGTAGAGCACGCTTTGTGCACGGGTATTGCCTGTATGACCCCCGAGTTGGTCGACTCGACGCCTCCCGAGACGGCGCGCACGGTGTAGTAGTACGTCGCGCCGTCAACGGCGGACGAATCGGTGAAGCTTGTCGCAGCGACACCGCCACTCGGTGTCACCGGAGTCGCGATCGACGCTGCATCGGTGCCGCGGTACACCGCATACGAGGATGCGCCGGTGACCGACTGCCACGCGAGACCTACCGCAGCGTCCTCGGCGACCCCGGTGAATCCCGTCGGTGCGGAAGGCGCTGAGGCCGACAACGACAGTGACGCGCCAGGCAGCGAAAGAGCGACCGGGACTGCGAGCACAGTCGCGATAAAGAGTGTCGCACGCATCACGCCGTCTCGGCCTTTGCCGCCTCGCGGCGCTCGCGGTGCCACTCGGCAGTCAGCGACAGCCCGTCCTCGAGGGCGACGGAAGCTCGGAAGCCGAGCATCCGTTCGGCTTTCGACCCGTCCGGAATGCGAATGCGGACGTCCTGGTACTTGCCGCCAAGGGACTCGTAGGGAACGAAGCGAGCGCGGAGAGGCTGCGGGATGCCGAGCGCGTGTTGAACGGCGCCCGCCAGCTCGAGAATCGTCGTCGGCCGGTTGCCGCCGATGTTTAAGATCTCGCCCACCGCCTCCGGCGTCTCGAGGGTCCGCACGATGCCGTCGACCGTGTCCGTGATGTAGGTGAACGTTCGAATCTGCTGCCCGTCACCATGGATCTCCACGTGCTCCGCGTCGAGCAGGCGCTCGATGAACGCCGCCTGTGGACCGCCCCACCAGCTCGGGTGATTTCTGGGTCCGTACGAGCCGAAGAAGCGCATGATCGAGAACTTCAGACCGCGCTCTTCGCCGAGCGCGAAACACACGTGTTCGTCGTAGAGCTTCGAGACTGCGTAGGCCCAGCGGCGTGTCGTCGGCGGTCCAAGCACGAGCTCAGCGTCCTCACGAAACGGCGGGTCGGCATTGCCGTAGACATCGGACGTGGAGGCGATCGCCAGATGCGCGTCGAGAGCAAGCGCGACGTGGGTTGCGGCGTTTGCGCCCGCCACGTTCGCCTGTAGGGTGCGCAGTGCGCCACCGTAGCGCGGGATCTTCTCCGCCGCGAGGTGGACGATCGAGTTGCAGCCGTCGAACGCTGCGCGCAAGTTACGCCTGCCTGTGCAGTCCATCTGCTCGAAGCGGAAGTGGCGGTGCTCAAGTGCCCGCGCGAGATTCTGCAGCGCACCCCGGGACAGGTCGTCAACACCGACCACCTCGTAGCCTTCGGCGAGCAAACGATCTGTCAGGTGCGAGCCGATGAACCCTGCCGCCCCGGTGATGCCGACTCGTGTCACGATGACCCCTTCGTCCAGATGTCGATGCCGTGGTTGCCCGGAGCGCGTCCGATCGCCGCGACGTGCCGGAAGTTGCGATGGATCCAGGCGGCGAGCGTTCGGTCGAAAGACCCGCCGAAGACCGTGTGGCCGTATTCGGAGTAGACGTGCCGGTCGATCACCGCGACCCGCACCTGCCGGCGCTCGAGCAAGCCGATCAATGCGAGCTCATCGCTCGGGTGCGGGAGCGCTCCCGGCAGCAGCGAGATTGTCGGTAACGGGTCCGTCCGGGTGGTCAGCGCGTACAGCAGCGTCAACTGCGGCGCGATCAGAATCGGCTCGCCGGGCTGCGTGTGCGTGTCGATCCACGCCACCGCCGCGTTGAAGTTCGAGGCATCCGACGGCGTTGCTGCAACAGCACCGCCTGGCCCGCGGACCGTCGAGCTTTCCACTCGAGCGGCGTGAAACGTCACGACGACCGCTCCAGCTGCGAGGAATGCCAGCCATCCGGCGCCGAGCGCGCGCGCGTCCACGGTTCCTGCGCGAAGGTGCACCCGAACCAGGAGAAGCACCGCGAGGGGCGCGGCATATACGGCAGGCTGCGGCCGGGTCGCCTGAAATTGGAACGCAGCATAGGTTGCCGCCGCGAGTGCGGTCAGCATCGCCGCTTCCGCCGAGAGGTCTCGATCGCGGGTCCGTAGAAGAGCGAACACCAAACCGATCGCGGCGCCCGCCGGGATCCAGAGGAAGGCGTACCCGCTCCAGTATGCGAAAGAGTCCGGCCGCACCAACGCGACGACGAGCCCGAGACCGCCGCCGCCTACGGCCGCCGCCCGACCGGAGGCGAGACGCATGCCAAGGCGCTTGCCGATGAACAGGAGCAGAGCCACGCCGGCCGCGTAGAGCGCGAACTCCCATGCCAGCCGCTCGAAGCTGCTCAGGGTGAACGGTGCGTGGACCCGGATCACCGCGTTCCCGGCCGTGCGGAGGGTGTCGACCGGATAAAGGTTCTGCCAGACGAGCCGATGCAGTCCCACCACCGAGGCCAGTGGGACGTATACGGCGACCGGGATGAGCACAGCGGGCACGACGAGTAGGGACGCTTCGCGCGCACGCGTGCGTCGTGCAATGAGCCAGGCGGCGAAACCGGCGATCAGCGCGACTTCGACCTCGATGCGCGTCAACGCACAGAGGCCGCCGAGTACCCCGGCGACGACCAGTGCTTCGCGGCGGAGTGCGAGCAGGACGCCGAGCAGGAGCAGAGTGCCGAGCGTCGCCGACTCGGTGTGCGGCAGGACGTAGCTGAAGTTCGTCGGCATGAAAGCCACTGCTGCGACGAGTGCCGACGCCAGGAGCCCCGCACGAACACCGGCAATCGCGCGCGCGAGGAAGTACGTCAACACGACGATCGCGGTTGCGATCAGCAAACCCAACGCGATCGCAGGCGACAGTCCCGTTCCGCCGATGAGCATCGCAAACCCAAGGGCGAACGGAGCGAGCGGTCCGTAGAAGTAGAAGAAGTCGCGATATGGGACACCCCCGTGTGCAACACGCGATGCCGCCACAAGGTCGTAACCGGTGTCCTTCCCGATATCACCCCACGATGCCCAGGTCAGGCCGACGAGCACAGCAAGGAGAGCAGTGAGGGCAGCCGCGCAAAGCGTGTTCTCGGACACCTGGAAGCGCGTGAGCGTATCGCCGCGTGCGTTGACCGTAATAGAGCTCATGCGGCTGCCCTCTGCTCGAGCGGTAGCCGCTCGAGCAACCCTTCGACGACGCGGTCTGCGACGCCGATCACCGCCTGGCCGTTGACGAGCTCGGGGTAGATGTGTGCGGTTGAGGCGAGTGCAAGCCCCGGTGCCGGGAACATCGTCGGGATGTGTGCGGCGCCGCCGAGCGGGTGCACCGGCTCCACGGCTGGAGCGCGTTGGAGGCTCGACGCGAGCACATCCGTTTCGGAGAACGCGGGAAAGATCGAGCGCACGTACCCGATGTACTCGGCGAGAACTTCGTCGGCAGGTCGACGAAGATCCTGATGCGACGGATCGACGTACTTCGCGGCATAGACGAGATGTCCGCCTGCCTCGTCTGGCTCGACGACATGCGTGGTCTCCACCACCGTCGTGAGGGGAATCCTGCGATCGGTGATGTTGAGTGTGTAATACGGGCTGATGCTCTTTCGTGAGCGGATGACCGCACAGACGACGCCGAGGTAGCGACAGGCGTAAGACGGAAGTCGCGTCTTGAGCCCGGCGGGAGCGATCTTGTGAGCAAGCACAGGCGTGAGCGTGCAGAGCACTACGTCGAACGTGCGTTGGCGGCCGCCCGCGATCAGTCCGCACACTCCGTCGGGTCCGCCGAGCATCCGTTCGACCGGCGTGTTGGTATGGAGCTCGACACCGAGAGTCTCGAGCCGCGCCGCAAGTGCATCGATCAACGTGTCGTAGCCGCCCGCGAACGTGCCCATGAGTTCGCGCCCGGCGCGGTCGCGCGTCGCCGACATCCGACGCGTCCTCGACCACAGATATGTCGCGGGAAGATCGTCGAAGCGGCCATCGAACTTCGAGTCGAGCAGCGGCCGCCATAGCCGTTCGACGATTCGACGCCCGCAGAACCGCAGAAGCCACTCAGTGAGAGGGATCTCGTCCAGACGTTCCCAACTGGACGTCGTTTGGCACCGCGCGATGAACGCGGCGAGCCGCAACCGATCGCGGAAGGGCAGCAGCGGGAAGGTCAGGAACTCCCGCAGCGAGCTCATTGAGAACAACCGGGAGTCGTCGTAGAAGCCGACCCTGGTCGGTCGTGCGTAATAGCGGTCGCCTACACCGACTTCGTCGGCCAGATCGCGCACCCGCCGATCCGTCGGGAGCACGACGTGGTAGAAGCGATCGGCCCGGTGGCCGTCCAGATCGAAAGAGCCTACGAGACCGCCAAGCGAGCCGGACGCCTCGAAAACAGCCACGTCGACGCCGGCCTGCGCGAGGCGGTATGCCGCCGTGAGTCCGAGGATTCCGGCGCCGACGATCCCGACGGACGGCCTATCCACGTCTAGACCGCCCCCCTCACGGCCGACCTGCAGAGGAGGCGGGCGTACCCTGCGAGCGTCGGCAGCACGCGCATCTTGCTCTCACCGAGGCGGCGGCTGCCGTCGAGATCAACAGGAATCTCGACGACACGCGCACCGAGCTTGTTCAGCTTGGAGAGCACCTCCGCCATGCAGGCGAAACCATGCTCCCGGATCAGCGCGTCCCCATACGTTGCGAAGCCGCCCCGGAGCAGGGACGCCCGATAGATGCGGAAGAACGATGAGACGGTGCGAGCGTCGACGCCGAGTGTCGAGCGAACGACACGTCCCGCCGACGCGCTGAGGAAGCGCCGAAGCGGATTGATGTTCTTCATTCGCCCGCCGGCGTGCACTGACGCGAGCACCAGTTCCGCGTCGATGCAGGCCCGTCGCGCCATCTCGGGCAGGGCGTCGAGGTCGCTTGTCGTGTCGGCCTCCAGGGTTACGATCAAGGACTCCTCCGGCATGCACGCGAGCGCCGCGTCGAATCCTGCGAGGAACGCAGCGCCCGGCCCTTGGTTCGAGCCGAGCTCGACGAGCTGCACAGGCAGCGGACCGCTGTACGAACGAACGATCTCCGCTGTCCGGTCCGTGGAACCGTCGTCAACGATGAAGATTCGACTGCCGGGCGTCAGCAACGTCGGACGGGATTCGAAATCCGCAAACAGGCGCGGGAGATTCTGCTCCTCGTTGAACGCCGGGATGACGAAGCCGCGCGCAGCGTCGTCGGCCAGTCGCTGGGGAAGGGGCGCAAGCGCAGGCGCCGCGAGCGACTCTTCGTACGCAACAGCTACCGACGCCAACTCGCCTCCTCCACGGTCCGAAGTTGCGGAGACGAACACGCCCCCGCACGGCGACCCTAGGAAGCGGCGTTCGCGCAGAACAGACCAGAAACCGAAAACCGACCAGGTGGCGGGTAGCTAGCCCTTCGCGGAGTAGGCGATGCGCAGACCGCGTCGGAAAAACTCGACTTCCGGGGATTCTCGCGCCTCGCGACAAGCCTGAGAATTGCGTGATGCGTCGCGTCGCGCTCGTCGTGCTCGCACTATCAATCATGCTTGTCAACGGAAGTGCGCACCGCGCGCACGCGGCGAGCGTGCTCTTCGGCGATCAAGCGGTGGAGATCAAAGGCGACTACAACGCCGCGGGGACAGCAGAAGCGTTTTCTGCTACCGCATCCACGTCGGGGAGCGTCGCGTCGATCTCGGTGTACGTCGACACGACTTCGACAGCGACGTCCCTCGTCGTCGGCCTCTATGCGGACGCCGTCGGCCGCCCCGGAACACTGCTGTCCAGCGGCTCGTTGCCGTCTCCGACAGCAGGAGCGTGGAACGCCGTCCCGATGACTGCGGCCGCTGTGAGCGGTGGATCTGCCTACTGGATCGCGCTCCTCGGCACAGGTGGAACGCTGCGCTTCCGCGACCGCTGCTGCGGCGGCGGCTCAGCCGCCGAGGTGAGTGCGCAGACAACCCTCTCGAGTCTGCCGGCTTCTTGGAGCAGCGGCGCCCGGTCCGCCGATGGCCCTGTCTCTGCCTACGCGACTTCAGCCGACGGCCCCGTACTCGCGGTCACGCCTGGCTCGCTGTCGTTGTTGGCGGCCCCGGGCGGCGCGCCGGCGTCCGGGTCGCTCACCGTGACGAACAACGGCAGCGGCTCGCTCACCTGGAACGCCACGGCGACGCCGGCGTG